>NZ_JAMXSL010000002.1:0-114056 GCF_026131715.1 Anaerococcus sp. NML200537
ATTAAATAACAAACTATTCCTACCGTAATAAGCAGGAAAAATATCCTCCTATCTTGTAAAATCCCAAAAGCTGCTCCCCTATTTTCTAAATAAGTGAGATTTATTATTGGACCTTCGATTGGGTTAGCTATAAAATTATTAATTGCGTAAATTTTGCTAAGTCTATCTAAAATTAGACCAGCTATTATTATAAATATATATATCATTTAATTTTCCTATATTCTATGTGGTAGTTTCCTTTTTTACTTAAACCGCTTATGGAATCATATATAAATCTTCCATTTTTTCTAATAGAAATCAGGGAAGATTCATTTACTCTATATGATGGATTATCTATAGTCTGAAAATCAACCTTAACCATTCTGGCGGCAACTAGTTCTTTGGCCTTGCCTCTTGATGTAGATATAAATTCTGCTACAAGATTATCAAGTCTTCGGCTTGAAACGAATCCTTTATGATATTCATATTCTAAAGGAATTAAAGAAATTTGTCCAGCTTCTTTTTCTTTTAATTGTATCTTTTCATTTTTAATTTTTGTTAAATTGAATTCTACAAAAGAAGCTATCCCCTTATCGATAACAAATTCTACCCTGGAATCTAGTATAGAAATATCACCTATCTGATTTCTATCTACACCTAAACTTAATAAAGCTCCAAGTACATCAGGATGGCTTATTTCGCATGAGTCAAATTCTAATACACTTAGATAATTAGGCTCATATAGAGGTAGATAGTAGTAGTTTGCAACAAACATCTTTCTTTCAGCATCAGGGTTACCACCAATAAAGGCAATATCGATATTATTTTTAGTAGCAATATCACTTATCACTTTTTGTTCATAGGGATCTAAGAAAAAGCTTGTTGTTTCGACTTTTCTATAATAAGCTTTTTCTAAAAAAGCCAAGGCTTTCCTTATATTTGTTTTTGTCTGTTTATCTAAAATATGGTCGAGATTATATATTAAAGCCATAAAAATAAAAGATCGAAATTAATCGATCTATAATTGGTTATAATTACCTTCTGATATTTGATCAGCTACAAAAGAATCTATCTCAACACCATTAGGTGTGATTACAAATATACCTTTAGTAACCTTCTTCATATTACCTTTGAGAGCGTATACTGCTCCACTAACAAAGTCAAATATCCTCATTCTAAGGTCATTATCAACCATCTCTAAATTAAGAACCACTACTCTATTTTTTAGGATTTCTTCTATTACTACTGGACCATCATTATCATAATCTAATGGTTCTTGAATTGAAATTCTCATATTATTACTCCTAGAAAAATTATTACTGTTCATGCTAACTACATTATCATCCACACTGCTTGTATATGAGCTTTTATAAGTATTAGTATTATTTTTACCATAAGAGCTTGATGAAAAAGTGTTTGATGAATATGATGGTGTCTTGTCATCATCTAATAGATTGCTATAAGTTTTACTTTCTTTTTTTTCTTCTTTGGCATCTTCATCATCATAATACATTTGCTCATCATCATAATCGTCATAATTATCATCAATTCCAATGAATTCTTTAAACCTATCTAACATTTAAACCACCCTTTTTCTTTTTAAATTCTTACACTTATTATATCCTAATTTTAATATATGTAAAAATTAATATTCGCTCTTAATTTCTCTATTCATTAAATCTTTTACCGATTGGTCACAATCTTTACCTTCAAAAAGAACTTCATATATCTCATTTGTTATTGGAAGCTCAACATTTTTTTCCTTAGCTAATTCATAAACTGCCTTTGTTGTAGGTATACCTTCAACAACCATATGGATTTCTTTTTCAAGTTCTTCTATGCTTAAACCTTGACCTACTAAAATCCCTGCTCTGTTATTTCTAGAATGTTTACTAGTAGCTGTCACTATCAAATCGCCAACCCCTGCCAAACCATTTATAGTTTTAGGGTTTGCACCAAATGCTTTCGCAAACCTATTCATTTCGTGAATCCCCCTTGTGATGAGGGCTGCCTTCGCATTATCACCATATCCTAGTCCACTTGACATACCTATTCCAAAAGCAAGTATATTTTTAATAGCTCCACCTAATTCAACACCTACTACATCTTGTGATGAGTAGACTCTAAAATAGTCTCTAACAAATAGCTGTTGTAATTCTTTTGCTAAACTTTCATCTTCACAAGCGCAAACTATTGTTGTTGGCATCTTAAAAATAACTTCTTCAGCATGTGATGGGCCACTTAATACTGTAAATTTAATATCCTTATTAAAATCATTAAAAATTTCTGATATTCTCTTATGAGTGTTTAGCTCCAGACCTTTTGATAAGTTGATAATAACATGATTGCTGCATAGATAATCTCTAGATTTTTCCAAGACTGACCTTATATTTTGGGTTGGTATACCATTGATTATATATTTATTTTCATAAATCTCTTTTAAATCAGAAGTAGCTCTTATCTTTTCATTAAGTTTTATATCTGGAAAATATTTACAGTTTATATGGTTTGAATTTATGGAATCTGCCAATCTTTGATCTCTAGCATATATCAAAACATCATCTTTTTCTGCTAGAATATTTGCTATAGCTGTCGACCAAGAACCAGCTCCTAAAATTGATATTGTCATTTAATCACCTAAAATATTTTTTTCTCTTCACCCTTGATAAGTCTTTTAAAATTATCCTTATGTTTATAAATTATCATCAATGCCAAAATAGATAAACATATAGTAAAGCTATTAATTCCAAACTTATATATACCGTATACAATAGCTACAAGAGCAGCACTCATAGAAGCAAGAGATACTATTCTACTTGCAAACATCACCACTAAAAATACAGCAAATAGGGTTAGGGCAAATACAGGATTGATATATACCAAAGCTCCAAAAATTGTTGCTATTCCCTTTCCTGCCTTAAAATTAAGGACGAAGCTATACATATGCCCAATGACGACAAAAAACATCGCTAGATAAATTCCTTCTTCCCCAGCAAGTTTTTTACCAATTATGCAAGCAACAATAGCCTTTGAAAAATCAAATAGAAATGTTCCTAAACCTGCTAATTTCCCGAAATTTCTCAAGGCATTTGTACTTCCTACATTGCCAGAACCCATTTTCCTTATATCTTGTTTAAAAAATATTTTTCCAATCACATAACCAGCTGGTATTGATCCTATTAGGTAGGATAGCAGAATTACTAATATATATTTCATGATTTTGCCTTATGTTCTTTGAATACAAAACTAAAAGGTACACCAGTCAATGCATAATTTTGTCTGATTTGATTTTCTAGATATCTAGTATAGGAGAAGTGAATTAAATCTCTATCATTTATTGACAACAAGAATTTTGGTGGCATAGTTCCTACCTGGCTCATGTAGTAAATCTTAAGTCTCTTACCCTTATCTTGTGGAGGTGGATTTAATAGCATTGCATCTTGTAAAATTGTATTTAAAACACCAGTCTTAATTCTCATTCTATAGTTATTATCTACAGCTTCTATCATATCTAATAGGGTATCTATTCTTTTATTATCCTTAACTGACATAAAGACAATTGGTGCATACATTGCAAAAGATAGAGTCTCACGGATCTTTTTTTCCATATCAGCCATTGTATTAGTCTCTTTTTCAACCAAATCCCACTTATTTACTGCAATTATTATTGCTTTTTTATTGTTGTGGGCATAACCGGCTATCTTTGCATCCTGCTCTGTAACTCCTACTGTAGCATCTATCAAAAACAAGCAAATTTCTGCACTATCTACAGCATCAAAAGTCCTTTGATTGGCATAATATTCTATGTTTTCTTTAACTTTTGCCTTTCTCCTTAGGCCAGCAGTATCAATTAAGACATAGTTTTTGTCATTGTATTGCCAATAAGAATCTACAGCATCTCTAGTTGTACCAGCGATGTTTGTTACTATCATCCTATCTTCATTCAAAAGCAGATTGACAAGAGAACTTTTACCAGCATTTGGTTTACCTATTATGGCAATTCTTGTCTCGTCTTCGGGTGAATCAAACTGAGAAAAGTCAATATAAGATGTAACTGCATCTAATAGGTCTCCTAGTCCCTTTGCTTGTTCTGCTGATATAATTTTCAAATCATCAAATCCAAATTGATAAAAATCATAAATGTCATCTGGCATTATCATATTATCGACTTTATTTGCTACGATTATAACTGGCTTATTATATTTTCTTATTTCATTTGCAATATCGACGTCATGAGGATTGACTCCTTCTTTACCATCGACTACAAATAGTATTAAATTTGTCTCAAGAAGAGCTTTTTCTACTTGCCCTCTGATTTCGACATTCATCATCTCTTTACTTGATATATCTATACCGCCAGTATCAACAAGCTGAAATTCATTATTTTGCCATTCTACTTTATCGACAATCCTATCTCTTGTAACTCCTGATATATCTTCAGTAATTGATTTTCTTTTGCCAACTAGTCTATTGAAAAGCGTAGATTTACCTACATTTGTTCTACCTACTAGGGTTACTATTGGTAAGGCCATTTTATCACTCCATTGTTTGATATTGAATATTCAATATCGCCTATCATAATTTTCTTATCTTCATTAATTGTTCTTTTTTAAAATTCTTATCTATCCCTCTTATAATTAAGATTGAAATAGCTAAAAATACTAAAACGCTTAATAAAGAAATAAGATTTAAATCCAAGTTAGAATTTTTAAATAGTAATGATGGGCCTATAGCTCCAATCATCACCATTATTACTGGAAATATATATACAATAGCAGAAAGTTTATTGATTTCATTCGCATCACTTTCTAGTATTACTGTATCTCCTTTTTTTATATCATCCGCTGAAAACATTTCAATTATAGTTGATTTTCTTTCTGCACAAGAGCCATTTGCTGCACATGAGCCGCACGCGCTATTCCTATCAACTTGAATTTTAAGATTTCCATTATTATTTTCAAGGACTAAACCTTCTTTAGTCATTGACATTATTTATCACCTCAATTTAATATTTAACTCATTTAAAGCCTTATCATCAACGATTGATGGTGCTTCTGTTAAAGGACAAGTTGCTGATTGTGTCTTAGGGAATGCAATTATGTCTTTGATATTATCAGTTTTTGCAAATAGCATTAATAACCTATCAAGACCATAAGCTAGTCCTGCATGTGGTGGTGTACCATATTGTAGGGCTTCAATAAAGAAACCAAATTTATTTTCTATATCTTCCTTACTTAGTTTTAAAGCTTTAAAGACTCTTTCTTGTAGGTCTGAATTATTAATCCTTACTGAGCCTCCCCCCATCTCGTCACCATTTATAACTATGTCGTACGCTTGGGTTCTTACCTTTTCTGGTTGAGTTTCAAGTAGGTCTATGTCCTCTTCGTTCATCATAGTGAAAGGATGGTGCTGAGCAACATACCTATCTTCTTCTTCACTATATTCAAACATTGGGAAGTTTACTACCCATGTTAGGGCATATTCTTTTTCATAAAGGTTATTATCTTTTGCAATCTTTACTCTTAGGGCACCTAAGGCTTCTAGAACTGTTTTATCCTTATCAGCTGCTAGGAATATTAAATCGCCTTCTTTTGCTCCTAGTTTATTTTTCAATCCTTCTATAATATCACCAGTTAAGAATTTTTTAATTGATGATTGCATATCTGAGTTAAATTTAACATAAGATAGACCTTTAAGTCCATAATCTTTTACAAAATCTGTTAATTTATCAAGTTGTTTTCTTGAATATTTATCTTCTAATCCTGTAAAGTTAATGGCCCTTACAGATCTACCGTCTGATGTATTGTCTGAAAATACTTTAAAGTCACTATCTACAAATATATCAGATACATTTTGAATTTTATAACCATACCTTAAATCTGGCTTATCTGAACCGTATGACTCAATTGCTTCACTATAATCCATCCTTGCTATTGGTAGTTTTAAGTCATAGTCTGTGTACTTATCGAATAAAGTCTTTAGTAAACCCTCATTCATTGCTATTACATCATCTTGGTTTGAAAAACTCATTTCAAGGTCAAGCTGAGTAAATTCTGGTTGCCTATTCGCCCTTAAGTCCTCGTCCCTAAAACATTTTACAACTTGGAAATACCTATCTAGAGATCCAATCATCAAAATTTGTTTTAGTAACTGTGGTGATTGTGGAAGAGCATAAAATTTACCTGAATTTATTCTTGATGGTACAAGATAGTCCCTAGCTCCTTCTGGAGTTGGTTTTGTTAGAAAAGGAGTTTCAACTTCTGTAAAATCATTGTCATACATATATTCTCTCATTGTTCTAACAATATCAGATCTAAGCTTTAGATTTCTTTGAACAGATTGTTTTCTCATATCAAGATATCTATATTTTAACCTTAAATTTTCGCTAACATCATCATCATCCTTGATATAAATTGGTGGTGTCTTTGCCTTATCAAGGATATTGATCTTATCAGCGATTATTTCAATATCACCTGTTGGAATCTCAGAGTTTTTGCTTTCTCTTTCAAAAACCTTTCCCTTAACTTCTATTACATATTCTTGAGCTAAGCTTTTTGCTATCTGATAGTTATCAGCATCTTCTTCTCTGACCACAATTTGGCTAATACCAGTCTTATCTCTTAAATCTATAAATACAAGAGATCCAAGGTTACGTTTTTTGCCAACCCAGCCCATCAAAACTACTTCTTTACCTAAGTCTTCAATTCTTAGGCTTCCACACATATTTGTTCTTTTAAATTCCATATTTCCTCCCATTAATTTAAAAATGGATTGTTATCTAGTTCAAAGCCCAAAAGGCTTTCTTCGTTATGTCCAGGATAAATTATATAATCCCTATCAAAGCTTGCAAGTTTATTTTTGATAGAATCTATTATTTCTACCATTGAACCGCCAGGAAAATCTGTCCTTCCTATTGACAACCTAAAAAGTGTATCGCCTGTAAATATTGCCTTATCTATTACAAAACACATTGAGTCAATCGTATGGCCCGGAGTTTTAACTGCTCTAATATTATATTTACTAAATACATCATTATCTTTTAGATAAATATCAATTGGAACTTCTAGATTCCCTAAATGATGTCCTAGGTTATAATTTTTATCTTCAGCTATATCTTTTGCATCTTCGCTAGCATACACTGGAACACCATACTTATCTTTATAATACTTAAGTCCTGTTACGTGGTCAAAGTGAGTATGGGTTTGAAGGATAAATTCAATCTTAATATTATTATCCTCGATATACTTATCTACGGCAGGAGATGGATAAGCACAATCTACTAGAAAGCCCTTCCCATCTACTGAAACCACATACATATTTGTCATAACTGGCCCTAGGGTAAATCTTTTAACTTTCATCAAAAAATCCTCTCACTATCTAATATTATGGTTACTGGACCATCATTTGTAAGAGATACTTGCATATGGGCTTGAAATTTGCCAGTTTCTACCTTAAATCCCTCTCCAATTAAATTATCCCTTAATTTTAAATAATAATCATTTGCTTTTTCTAAATTTGCTGATTGGGTAAAGGATGGCCTATTGCCTTTTCTTACATCTCCATATAAAGTAAATTGGCTAACTAATAAAATTTCTCCTCCTTTATCCTTGAGACTTAGGTTAAGCTTACCTTCTTCATCTTCAAATATTCTTAAATTGCTTATTTTTCTTTGTATATAGGCAAGGTCTTCATCTGTATCTGTTTCTTTAACAGCTAATAAAATTAAGTAACCATCGTTTATCTCAGATATCTTTTCCTCATCCACTACAACACTAGCTTGTGTAACTTTTTGTATAATTGCTCTCATTAATTTTTCACCCTAAATACATCCGATACTGTTTTTATCGTCTTTAATTTTTTTATTACATCTTCTAATTCTTGCGTGCTTTTAACCTCAATTATAAGATCCATTATTCCTTCATCAGAATCTGTTCTCGCATTTATGCTTAGAATATTGACATCAAATGTCGAAATTATCTTTGATACCTCAAATAAAGTTGATGGACTATTTAGAGAAATTATTTGAATCTTAACAGGGAATTTGTCAGTGGTTAGATTTTGCCAATAAACATCTATGAGTCTTTCTGGTGACTTAGAATTTATTATATTTGGGCAAGTCTTTACGTGGACTGATATACCATTACCCTTGGTTATAAAGCCGACTATTGGGTCCCCTGGAACTGGTGTACAACATTTTGCAAATTTAACCTCAACATCTTCCGTTAAATCAGAAACTCTAATCTCGTTTGTAACCTGAGTTTTAATCTCCCTATTGTTAATTTCAAAAGACTTATCTATTTTTTCTTGGTTTTCAAGCTCTTTTTCTCTTCTAATAAGTTTTTGGCTTATTTGCTCTGGTGTTGTCCTTCCATAGCCTACAGATGCATACATTTCATCCTCTGATGGGAACCCTAAATCTGTAGATATCTCGTCTAGCCATTCTGGCTTTAAGAGGCTTTTGTAATGTTGCTTATATTTTTTAAGCTCCTTTATTACAGAACTTTTTCCTATTTCAATATTTTCTTCTTTATCATACCTTTTAAAGTATTGTTTTATTTTTGATTTGGCTTGGTTTGATTGTACAATATTAAGCCAATCCCTGCTTGGCCCTTGAGAATTTTTGCTTGTGATTATTTCAACAAGGTCTCCTGTTTTTAGCTTATGGGTTAGGGGCACCATCCTGCCATTGACTTTGGCCCCTACGCAAGAATTACCAACTTCGGTATGGATTTTATAGGCAAAATCTATTGTACAAGACTCTATTGGCAATGAATAAACTTCACCTGCAGGAGAATAAACATAAATTTCTCTTGAGAAGAAGTCGTTTTTCAAAGTTTCCATAAATTCTTGGTTATTTTGCTCTCTGCCACCTTCTTTTTGCCATTCTACAATTTGCCTTAAAAAGCTCATTGCATCATCAAAGTCTGATTTGGTATTTTTATTTTCCTTATATCTCCAATGAGCAGCTACACCGAATTCGCATTCTCTATGCATCTGCCTTGTTCTGATTTGTACCTCAAAAGGCCTTGAATCATCTCCAAAAACTGTTGTGTGTAAAGACCTATATCCATTTGGTTTCGGTTGACCTATATAATCCTTAATCCTATTAGGTATAGGTCTCCAGATTGAGTGAACCTTACCCAAAACAGCGTAACATTCAGCAATTGTATCTACTAGTACCCTAATAGCTGTTAAATCGTAAATTTCCTCAAAGGCAATTTTATTTCTTTCCATCTTTTTATTGATAGAATATAGAGACTTTGGTCTGCCTGAAATTTCAAAGTTTATTTTTGTATTAGCAAGTGATTTTGTCAAAGTATCAATTATTTCATTGATGTATACTTCTCTTTCTCGTCTTTTTACACTTACCATCTCAGCAAGTTCATAATACTTATCAGGCTCTTGGTATCTAAAACACAAATCTTCTAATTCCCATTTTAATGAATAAATTCCAAGTCTATGGGCTAGAGGTACGTAAATTTCGATAGTTTCATTAGCTATTTGGATCTGTTTTTCTCTTGTCATATACTCAAGAGTTCTCATATTATGAAGCCTATCTGCTAGCTTTATTAGAACAACCCTAACATCGCTAGCCATAGCCATTACCATTTTTCTAATATTTTCAGCTTGTTTTTCCTCACGAGAGTTGTAATTTAAGTTTTTTAGCTTAGTTACGCCATCAACTAGGAAGGTTATTTCCTCTCCAAAGATTTCTTTCATTTCATCTCTTGTTACAGGAGTGTCTTCTAAAACATCATGCATCAAACCTGCACATATAGTTTGATCATCTAATTTCATATTAGATAAATTCTCGGCAACAGCTATTGGGTGGATAAAATAATCTTCTCCAGAATTTCTCTTCTGTCCATCATGATTTTTCACACCAAAATCATAGGCTTTTTTAATAAGATCAATGTCAGCCTTCGGATTATTATTTAGTATAATTTCTTTAAATTTTATAAATTCTTTGTTAAAATCTGTTGCCATAAAATCACCTGATATCTATTAATTTAAGTTGTAGGGATCTTTGACCCCTAAATTCGTTTATATCTGGATAATAAACTATATCTATTTTTTGTCCAACTATTTGGCCATTAAACTTATCTTTTAAATACTGAAATTCTTTCTCAGCTCCAAATTTTATAGCATTATAGTAGGAGCCATTTTGAAACAGTGATAGCCTCATAGTATTTTTATCCTTACCTATCATTGAAAGGCTTGCAATCGAAACATCCTTATTTGCAAATAAAGGCTTTTCATTTTCTTTACCAAAAGGCTTTAATTTTAAAAGGCTTTCGGCAAATTCTAATGATAGATTAGATATATTTATTTGACTATCTACATTGATTGATTTTTCTTTTTCCTTATCGGTAAGCTTTGAATTTTTGTTTAAAAATTTTCTAAATTCATCAATATTAGTAATTTCTATTGAAAGTCCACAGGCCATAGGGTGACCTCCAAATGAAGCTAATTTGCCTTTAAAGGGTAAAATTTCTTCATAAATATTATAAGCTTCTATTGATCTACCCGAACCTTTTGCTATATTTTCATCTTTAGATTTGGTTAAAACTATTGTAGGTCTGTAGTATTTTTCCTTTATCCTACCAGCTACTATCCCACAGATAGATTCATTGAAATTTTCATCATAGACTACTATTACATCATCCTTGTCATAGGAATTTTCTTCTATTATTTCACACGCTCTCTTATAAGCAGATTCAGTCAGCGACTTTCTTTCGTTGTTAAGTTTGACTAATTCACGAGCTTTATCATAAATATCATCTATATCCTCTTCTATCAAAAGATCGATGGCCATTTTGGCTGATTTAAGCCTGCCTGTAGTATTCATTAGAGGACCTAAAATAAAGCCTAGGGTGTATTCATCTACTTCTTTTTCCCAACCTGCTTCATCTAAGAGGGCTTTGATACCAATTTTCTCTGTTTGATTTAGCCTTTTGAGTCCTTCGATTACAAATATCCTATTTTCATCAGTTAGGGAGACGACATCACAAACTGTTCCCATGGCTACATATTCAAGTAAAGAATACAAATAGTACATATCTCCATCTAGCTTTTGGTAAAGACCTTGCATCAGTTTAAAGCTAACTCCTGCCCCACATAAATCATCAAAAGGATAATTAGAATCTAATCTTTTAGGATTTATGACTGCATTGGCCTTTGGAAGAACTTGTTCTACCCATTCATCATTTTCTTTTTTTTCAATTTGATGGTGGTCTGTCACTATGACATTTATATTATTAGCCCTTAAATTATCTATTTGTTCAAAACCTGTTATACCATTATCACAAGTTATTACCAAAGATACCCCATCATCTATAGCCTTATCACTCATCTTTGAAGATATGCCGTAGCCTTCATCTACCCTGTGAGGAATATCATAAGATATATTATCGTAATAAAACAGCATTCCATCCATCAAGGTCATAACAGATGCTATACCATCTTGGTCATAATCACCAAATATTCTTATTTCTCCACCTTCTTGCATTGTCTTTATAATCAAATCAACTGCCTTGTCCATATCATTTAGTAGAAAAGGGTCGTGTAATTTGTCAAGACTTGGCCTTATAAACATATCTACTATTTTAGGGTCGATTATATCCCTATTTCCTAATATTAATGCCTGCAATTTTGTAATATCTTCTATTTTTAAATTATTAATGTAATTTTGTTTTTTATTGTATATAAACCAGTTTGCCATAAAATCCTTTCATAGAAATTATACTCTTTAATTGCTTTATATAAAGAAAAGGGCCCCTGGCCCTTAATCTAAAATGTCTTCGATATATGATTTTTCTATGGTGATATAGGATGTTTTTGCTCCTTCACCAGTAATAATTGTAATAACATTTTTATCAATATTTGTAACGTAACCTATTATTCCAGATTTAGTGATAATTTTATTAGATTCTTTTAAATTATTTTCTATATACCTATTTTTTTCTCTTTCTTTCCTGTATTCTTTTATATTTGTATAATAAAATCCTGAAGCTAAAAGAATTAAGATTATATATTCTAATTTCATTAGTAACCATATTTACTATAAAATTCTTTTTTATAGTCTAAGAAAGAATCATTCATTATAGCTTCCCTTATATTTTCGCACATTTTTAGTAAAAAATATAAGTTATGGTAAGATAGAAGCCTTGCTCCTAGGATTTCATTGGCATTTATCAGGTGTCTTATATAAGCTCTCGAATGGTTTGAGCAAGTATACAATCACAATCAGGATCAAGTTTTGAAAAATCATCCTTATAAGTCGCATTTTTCACTACCAATCTCCCCCTAGATGTGATTGCTGTACCATTTCTTGCTATTCTCGTTGGAAGAACACAGTCTGCCATATCAATGCCAGCTTGGAATGATTCAAATAAATAATCAGGTGTACCTACTCCCATATTATATCTTGGTTTGTCTTCTGGTAATAAAGGAGTTGTAAAATTTAAGATATCAATCATCTCTTCTTTTGTTTCACCAACAGATAGGCCACCTATAGAATATCCGTCAAAATCCATTGCTGTTGTTTCTCTTGCAGATATTTCTCTTAAGTCCTTAAACATTCCACCTTGTACTATGCCAAATAGTGATTGGTCAGGATGAGAATGTTCTTTATGATAATCAAGCCCTCGTTTTGCCCATCTTAGAGTTCTCTCCATTGAATTTTTCACATAATCGTAATCAGCCCTCGCATCTACACATTCATCAAAGCTCATCATGATATCAGAATGTATAGTATTTTGAATTTCTATTGCTTTTTCAGGTGTAAAGAAGTGTTTTGATCCATCTATATGAGACCTAAACATAACTCCTTCTTCACTTATTTTTCTATTATCAGCTAGAGAAAAAACTTGAAATCCACCAGAATCAGTAAGAATTGGCCTATCCCAATTCATAAATTTATGAAGGCCACCTGCTTTTTCCATTATATCCATACCTGGCTTTAAGTATAAATGATAGGTATTACCTAAGATAATCCTTGCTTTCATTTCTTTTAAGTCATCTACAGTCATTGTTTTTACGGTACCTAGAGTTCCTACTGGCATAAAGATAGGAGTAGGAATATCTCCATGGGCTGTATGAATCACACCAACCCTTGCATTTGTGTATTTATCTTTTTTAATTAATTCGTATTTTAAAGGCATCTTTCCTCCTATTTTATAAACATACAATCGCCGAATGAGAAGAATCTATATTCTTTTTTAACTGCTTCATTGTAGGCGTTTAGTATAATTTCTCTGCTTGTGAAGGCTGCTATTAACATAATGAGAGTTGATTTAGGTAGGTGAAAATTTGTTATAATCGCATCTACTACTTTAAACTCAAAACCTGGATATATAAAGATGTCTGTCCAACCAGAATCTTCACAAACTTTATTGTTTTTCTGATAAACTGATTCCAGAGTCCTAATAGAAGTAGTTCCTACCGCTATCACTCTGTTTCCTTTGGCTTTTGCATCATTTATTATATCTGCGGTTTCCTGAGAAATTGTGTAAAATTCGGAGTGCATCTTATGGTTTGTTGGATCATCTTCACTTACAGGTCTAAAAGTTCCTAGACCTACATTTAGAGTAAGATAGGCTAACTTTATGCCCTTTTCTTCTATCCTTTTAAGAAGATCTTTAGTAAAGTGAAGTCCAGCTGTCGGTGCAGCTACAGATCCTGGATTTTTGGCATAAACCGTCTGATAATCTTCATCATCCTTTAGTTTTTCCTTTATATAGGGAGGAAGTGGCATATTGCCTAGTCTATCTAATATTTCATTAAATATACCATCAAAATAGAATTCTACTATCCTATTGCCATCTTCTTTTATATCTAAGACTTTACATGATAATTCGTCTGAAAATACAACTTCAGTTCCTATTTTCATCTTCTTGCCTGGTCTAACCAAGACTTCCCACTTAGCACCTTCTGTGTTGTTTAGTAAAAATACCTCAATTTTCTCAGACTTTCCTGGTCTTGCTCCAAATAATCTAGCTGGTATTACCCTTGTATCATTCATTACAAGGACATCACCTTCTTTGAGATAATCGATGATGTCATAAAAATATTTATCGCAAGTTTTTCCGCTTTTTCTATCTAAAACCATCATCCTAGCTTCATCTCTTTTAGTTGAAGGATGTTGGGCTATTAATTCTTCTGGTAAGTAATAATCAAATTCGCTTGTTTTCATTTAATCCTCATATTTTAAGCCATAGTGCTCGTAGGCTTTTCTTGTTAAAACTCTTCCTCTAGGTGTTCGTGATATAAAACCTATTTGTAGTAAATAAGGCTCATAAACATCTTCTATCGTTACATTTTCTATACCAGTTGATGCTGCTATTGTATCAACGCCAACTGGTCCACCTCCAAAATTATCATACATGGTGTAGATAATTTTCTTGTCCATATTATCAAGGCCCATCGGATCTATTTCAAGTAACTCAAGACCCTTTTTACTTGTTTCGTAGTCAATCTTTTCATCTGCCTTTACTATCGCATAATCTCTTACTCTTTTTAAGAGCCTATTTGCAATCCTAGGAGTTCCTCTAGATCTTTTAGCTATCTCTACTGCCCCATCATCATCTATTGGTATATCGAGTATATTTGCTGATCTTTTTACAATAGTTGTTAAATCTTTACTATCGTATAAGTTTAAAGCAAGTAAAACACCAAACCTATCACGAAGAGGGGCTGATAACATACCTGCTCTGGTTGTTGCTCCAATTAGGGTGAATTTCTCTAAATCTATCCTTATAGATTGAGCGTTAGGACCCTTACCTACTATTATATCTAAAACAAAATCTTCCATAGCAGAATAAAGTATCTCTTCAACAGAGCGATTAATCCTGTGAATCTCATCTATAAATAGTACATCACCTTGTTGGAGATTTGTAAGTATACTTGCTAGATCTGATGGCCTTTCTATAGCCGGACCACTTGTCACTCTAAGATTTACACCAAGTTCATTGGCAATAATTGTCGATAGAGTAGTTTTACCAAGTCCTGGAGGTCCTTGTAAAAGTACGTGGTCAAGAGGCTCTTTTCTTGATAAAGAAGATTTTATAAAAATATCTAACTTTTCTTTTACCTTATCTTGCCCGATATAATCACTTAGCCATTTAGGCCTTATAGAATTTTCAAGGCCTATATCTTCAATCTGCTCGTTACTTCCTACAATCCTTTGATTTTCATCATACATACAAAATCACCTATATTAGCCTTTTTAAACTCTCTTTTATCAATGCTTCAAGACTTAAGTTCTCATCTTTTAATTCTCTTAAAACTCTTGCAATTTCATTATCGAGATAGCCTAAGTTCTTAAGAGCTTGTCTTGCTACTTCATAATCGTTAGTAAAATCATCTTCAGTTTTGCTAGCAGGTATTTCTGGAATCGCCATTTTCTTAACCTTATCAACTAACTCTAAGATAATTCTTGATGCAGTCTTTTTGCCAATTCCCTTAGCTTTTGTTAACTTGTCAATGTCATTATTTACTATCGCAAGTTTTATTTCATCTGAAGATATTGATGAAAGCATTCCAATAGCAATCTTTGGCCCAATACTTGATACAGATATCAGGAGTAAGAACATCTCTAATTCTTCCTCAGATTCAAAGCCAAAAAGAGATATATCATCCTCTCTTACTTGCATTGAAGTATATATTTTATACTCATTATTTATTTTAATATTGGCAAGAGTTGTAAGTGATGAATTTATAAAATAACCTATGTTATTTGTTTCTAAAATAAAGCCTTCTTCACTTATCGCTCTTACATCACCTTTTATATAAGAAATCATTATTTCATCCTAAACTGTTCTTTAAATCTTTGACTAAGTACATGACAGAGAGCTACTGATAAAGCATCAGCAGCATCATCTGGTTTGGGTATAGACCTTAGATTTAGTAAGCTTGTTATGGTCATTTGCATCTGCTTTTTGCTTGCCCTACCATAACCAGTAATCGCCTGCTTTATTTGGAGAGGAGTATATTCGTAGATATCAATATTGTTTTGCTGAGCGCAGAGTACTTGAATTCCCCTCGCATGTCCTACTGTTATAGCAGTCTTAACATTTTGATTAAAAAACAATTCCTCAATTGCAAACTCATCAGGTTTATATTCTTTTATAATATTATCTAAATTATCATAGAGAATCTCTAATCTTTTTGGAGTCTCTGTCTTTGACGAAGTAGTAATTACTCCGTTTTCTAATACCTTAACTTTATTTCCATTAAATTCAATCACACCATAGCCCATAATGGCTATACCTGGATCTATTCCTAAAACTATCATAAACAAAATAAAAAGGGCTAATTAAGCCCTATTGATACCTTTCAAATACTTCTCTTATCAAACCCCTATAATAATACTCGGCATAAATATCAACTATGGACCTAGAAAGGTAGTTGATAGTTTTTTCATATATCTTTTGGGTTTGTTTTATTGTAATGTCTTCTGTAAAAATACTTTCTCTATTAAAAGTGAGCTGTTTATTTGTAGATAAATCGATGCCATATATCTTATTCTTTAAAACTATATCAGAAAAATTATAAACATCTTCTTTTAGTTTAGCTAGCAATAATTTATTATCCAATATAGAAGATTTCAAATTATCTCCTATTTCAATCATTCTTTTATCTTCTCTATTATAAAAATAATTCCTGCCTTCTACCAGATATTCAACCCCTAGTGTTTCTATCATTAATAGCTCTAATTTATCTACATCTTTTTTGGAATTAAACGCCCTATATTGAGCCTTAATTGATATTAAATATTCATACCTATCTATATCCTTACCAATATTTCTACTTAAGCTGTTGATTATCTCATCAATATCTACTAAATTCCAAAAATATTTCTTAAGATTCTTAAAGCAATAATCTTTTGCATAATAAGAATGCTTAGAAAAACTAGCTAGACATCTGTCATACAATAAAGACATAAGTGTATTAAGTGAGTATACATCTTTATCAACAAGATAATTATATTCAAGTTTTTCAATTATTGGAAAAGATTTACTTAATTCTGCCTTCATTGTCTTACCTCAGTTACTATTTTACCACAAATTAAAAGTCTTTTATTTAGATATATTTTTCTCGAAAATAAAAAAAAGCTAAAAATATAGTAAAAATATACATAACTAACTAATTATTGTATATATGTTTTGTTGTTTTAGCTTTTTAAAAATATCATATTAAAAAAAATTCAAAGGATTTTTTTTAAAATTTTGTAAAGTCTACTTTCAAATCATTTAATTTAAAAGAATAATTTACATCTTTTCTTTCGATATTAATAACTGACTTTTTTCTTAAATCTTCATCTTCATATAATTTTTCTATCAATTCATATGATGGATTTATAGCATGTGGATTTCCTACCATTTGGAACATTGTGATATCTCCATTTGTATCACCATAGGCATAGGAATTATTAAGATCTATGTCATATTTATCCTTAAGAATTGTTACCGCTGATAACTTACTCTTGCCATCCCACATAGGTAATACTTTACCAGTAAATTTATTATTTTCATCAAATTCATAAATAGTAGAAATTGACTCGGTGGC
This sequence comes from Anaerococcus sp. NML200537, assembly GCF_026131715.1. Lineage (NCBI taxonomy): Bacteria > Bacillati > Bacillota > Tissierellia > Tissierellales > Peptoniphilaceae > Anaerococcus > Anaerococcus sp. NML200537. Next base: position 17,548 of record NZ_JAMXSL010000002.1, read on the forward strand.
ACTGTAAAGCTTTGAAAAATTGCCTACTAAAAAGTCTGGTGACCCTGATATAAAGAAAATTAAAAATCCATCTTCTAAATGCTTATTTACAGCATTTTTTGTAATATTATAAACCTTATTTTTATTTTCCTCTATTACTATCTGAGAATATTTATCTATAATTTTTTTATCAAGGCCTCGCATGGATTTTTGGTAGGCTAAAGCAGATTTATCTAAATAATCTTCATAAGCACCCTGTCTGTTTTCATATTTACTGTAGAGAGGTCCAATCTCATCTGTCCAAATTTTTTTATCTAAAATTCCATCTTCAACTAACTTTAAAAAATGCTCTATTAGAAGTGAATTTCTAAAAAGTGTTCCATCTATATCAAAAAAGGCTGCTTTATTCTTAGTCATTTAAGTTTTCCTTTTCTCTTCGTCTCTTAGCTTTGAATGTTTTATTCTTTCTTGTGTTTATTTTAACATTGCCCTTATTAATACCCAAATCCCTTCTTAAGGATACAAATAAATCTATTATAAATCCGGTCACTATACCAACAATTGCCGTTGTCATTAAAAATATAGCAATCCACGATGTATTCAATCCTCTAGGTGTTGTAAAGATAATTATTGAATATATCCCTATCAAAATCGATATAACACCTATTATAATTGAAGGCAAATATTTTAAAACCTTCTTATCATTTATAAAGTAAATAATTATAGTTATAATAACATTCATCAATACCAAAATGGGTAGGATAAATAGGCTTGAAGAAAATTCGCTTATTAAATTAATTAGACCAGACATTTTCTCTCCTTATTATACATATATCTTTTCGATATTAATATTTTCATTATCAAGGGTCATTAGCATCATGCTTGCTTTTCCATCTCTAGGTAGGCTTACAGAACCTGGGTTTAAAAATAATATACCCGATTTATTCGCTTGTGTGTATGTGTGAGTATGACCAAAAATAACTACATCACAAGAATTATCAACAGCTTTTCTCATAAGTCCATCGAGGGAGAAATCTACTCCATACTTATGCCCATGTGTTAAAAGAATTTTAACACCATCTAAATCTAGAATTTTTGTATAAGCTTCATTAGTAAAAAAATCATTATTGCCTTTAACTACATAGTAGTTTATACCAGTTTCATAAGAAATATATTTGCAATCTTCTACACCATCTCCTGCATGTATCATAAGATCAATATCCCCACTTTCTAGTATAAAATCTGAAATTTTATTATAATTTCCATGACTATCACTAGTAATTAATATTTTCATAATTATCAACCAAGAACTTCTTAAATGCTTGCACTGCCTTTGCCCTATGACTTATTGTATTTTTAAATTCTATATCCATTTGTCCAAGAGTTTTTGAATATTCATCAACATAAAATATTTTATCATATCCAAAACCACCTGTCCCATATTCTTTATCGGAAATCCTTCCATCAAGCCTACCTTCAAAATAATAGTCTCTGCCACTTTCATCTATGAAACAAACGACTGTTAAAAAGTAAGCTTGTCTGTCAGCATTATTTTCTAGCTCGGATAAAAGCTTATCTCTATTATCCTTATCACTAGCATCATTTCCAGCATATCTATGAGAGTAAAGACCTGGCCTTCCATCTAAGCTTTTTACAAAAAGACCCGTATCATCAGAAAAAACTTTCTTTCCGGATAGCTTAAAAAGAGCGTATGCTTTTTTATAAGCATTTTCTTTAAGAGTGTTGCCATCTTCTACTACATTAAAGTCTAAGATTCCTATATCTTTTGGTAGAAGGATATTTTCATGATTTAGCAATAATTTAACTTGCTCTAATTTATTAGCATTATTGCTTGCAAATAATAGTTCCATATAATCTCCTATTAACATGATAACAAATATCATTAGTTTAAGTCAAAATTTATTTTTCTATAATTAAGTTATATTTAGTAAAAGCTTCTTCCAAATCTAGAGCATTTGAACCTAAGTATTGGTCAATGCTAATGATTGTGGCTGGCATCCTTGTTGCAATTGCATATACTGGTGATTTTTCTATTAATCCATCTTTAATCCTGTGAATTAAAATTTCATCTGGTGTTTGAATAGCAATATACCTTTGATTAGCTAATACCACATAGTCCTTAAATTGTGTATTTATATTATACACTTGATCTCTTGTAATAATAGCATTTGTAGGATTAAGTAGTGAGTCTCCAATTGCAATATCCACATTGAAAAAGTTTTGAACAAAGCTATCGCCTTTGCCTGAAAATATTGATGATTGGAAAGCCCAGTATCCTTGATTTCTGATTATACCAAAGTTTGTATTATCAAATGCAAATTTTTCTGGATTAGCATTAGGGATTGCCTTTTTAAGCTCTTCTTTTACTTTCTCCCTAAATATCTGATCACTTTGTTCCTCTCCAGTAAATTCTTCAAGAGATATAAACTGCTTCGTTGATATGTTATCAGTTTCCATTAGTGCGTATTTTCTGATTGGGTTTTCGTTATTTTTATCAGTATAATCAATTGATATGAAATCTTTAGATACAAAATTTAATCGTGTATTAAAGTTTATATCTTTAAAAGTATATTTCTTTAAAACATCATCAACATTTTCGTTTTTTTCTAACTTAATAGGATAAGATTTTATCTCATCGTATAAATCAGTAAAATTATTTATATCAGAGCTTACTGTCCAATATTCATCTTGGTTTTTGATAAAAATGTCCTCACACTTCATGTATTTTATTGTTTCATCTGGTTCTACTCTTATTAAATAAGTGTAATACTTATATAAAGGTTTGTCACTTTCTGGATCTATCCTTTCTCTTACTCCTAGAAGCAAGGATAAATCTTCAGCTATATCTTCCCCTGTCTCAGTTGTGGTTCGTTCTTTAGAAGCCAATTTAGCGTAAGAATCGACTACTTTAGAGTCTACTTTATCTGATATTTTCTTTAATGAGATTAGATTTTCATCTTTTATCATAAATAAATTATTTTTATCAGTAATTATTAAATCTCTTGAGAATAATTGACCCTGGGATGCATTTATAACTATTACATTCCTATCTTTAAATTCTGGCCTAGTTTGTATCCCCCTATTTTTTAAATAATCTGATAATTTTACGAATTTAGAACTAAAACTAGGTGGAAAAGCATAAGAACCATTTATTGCAACTAAGTTTTTGTTGACATATAAATTATCACCCAAATTGATTTTTCCAGAACTATCATCAGATATTTCACCAGCAATTTCTACTACCTGCCAAGTTCCTTCAATAATTGGTGAATCCTGTTTTGGAGTTTGAATCAAATCTGAAAGGTCATTTTTATTGGAATTTATACATGAACTTAGCAAAATCATACTTAGACTTAATAATAAAAATTTAAATATTCTTTTCATCTTCTGCCCTCGGTAGTACAACAGTTACAACAGTACCCACTCCATATTTAGACTTAATGATTAATCTACCATCGTGAGCCTTAACAATTTCTTCACAAATTGAAAGTCCTAGACCTGTTTGAGACTTTGATGAGGATCCCTTAAAGAACTTACTAGCTACAAAGGCTATTTCATCTTCCTTGATTCCTTCACCATCATCTTTTATGCTAATTTCAATTTCATCACCATTAAGGTCGATAACTATATCAATACTTCCTGCTAAATCTGTAAATTTAATAGCATTATCAATTATATTTATAAAAACTTCTTTCATTCTATTCTTATCAGCATATACAAATAAGACCTTGTATATACTGGTAAACGTAAATTTAATGCCTTCAGATTGTGTCCTTGGGTATAGTTGAGTGTGGACTTGTTTTACTAATTCTACTATGTCTATCTTCTCTTTGTCATACTTAAAATTACTTGAAGATAATCTTGAAAAATCTAATAAATCTTCAACCATCATTGAAAGCCTATCTCCCTCTGATTCGATAATTTTAAGTCCTTGACTTACCATGTCTGCATCTTTCTGAATAGTTTCAGATTGTAAGGTAACTGCCCAACCCTTGATCGAAGTTAAAGGTGTTCTAAGCTCGTGAGAGACTGAGGATATAAATTCATTTTTCATATCCTCTCTTTTTACTATATTTTCACTTAATAGATTTAAGGTTTGGGCTAATTCACCAATTTCATCTTTACTAGAATCATCAGCCTTTATAGAGTAATCACCCTGAGCCAAAACTTCTGATACACCTATTAATTTCTTTAAAGGCTTAACAAAGCTATTAGCAGCTAAAAATGAGAATAATAAAGCTGCTGCACTGATGAATACTCCGAATAAGAAATAAAACAATATATCCTGATTTATTTGCCTATTTACTTTATTCATGGTACTTGTTAGTCTTAGGATGCCTACTTGCTGATCTGACGCCTTTAGTGGATAAGAAACAGATAAAACTTGCTCTTTTGAGTCTACATTTACCCCTTTAAAAGTACCAGTTGACCCTTCCTTAGCCTCGATTACGTCTTCATTTTCAATAACTTTGCCAATCATTGACGATGCTATAGAATCAAATAGTACTACTCCTGAATTATCAAGTATTTGTACTTGGCAGTCATTTTGTCTATAAAATAGATTTTTATCACCTATGATTACTTCCTCAAGATCGTATCTTGACATATAAGATGAATACTGTAATTGACTTATCCTAGCTTGATTTTTCATAGATGAAATCAATGAAGACTCGTAAAAATTCTTTACCGAATTATAGGCAAATATTTCAAATCCTATTACTGTTGTTAAGACAAAAAGCATGATTATCTTTATGAAAGTATATTTAATACTTTTTGATTCAATTAGATTTTTAGTTGTATCTTTAGTTGATTTTAATTTTCTTCCTATTTCCATCTATATCCAGTGCCCCAAACAGTCTCAATATATTCTGGCTTAGCAGGGTTTTCTTCTATTTTTGCTCTAATTCTTCTAATATTAACATCTACAATTTTAGTGTCATTGCTGTAATTATCACCCCAGGTTTCTTTCATTATTTCATCCCTGGTCATTGCTTTTCCTTTATTTTTAATAAAATATTCTAAAATAGTAAATTCTGTCGGAGTCACATCTATTTCAATGTCATCTTTGTAAAAAGTTTTAGAATATATATCAAGAGTAAATGGACCATCCTTTAAACTTTTGACATCTTCGTTTCCAGTTGAAACTGGATTTAAATTTACCCTTCTCATTAGGGATTTCACTCTAAGGATTAGCTCTTGAGGATTAAAAGGTTTTATAATATAATCATCTGCTCCCTTTTCTAATCCAAGTATTTTATCTATATCTTGACTTTTAGCTGATACCATTATTATTCCAGTCATTGGATATTTATCTCTGATTTTTTCACATACTTCAAGACCGCTTATACCAGGTAACATTATATCTAGTATAGCTACAGCTGGTTGTTCTTCGTCCACTAGCCTTAAGGCTTCTTCACCGCTTGAAGCTTCGATAGTTTGATAACCTTGGTAATCAAGGTTTATTTTCATAAATTGTCTAATAGGATCTTCATCATCTAGAATTAGTATCTTATTATTCATCTGTCATCCTTTCAAAGGCAATTTTTGCTGCACCAATTACACCAGCATCATTTAAAAACTTAGCTGGGAGTATTTCAATGTTGTAAGGCTTATTGCAGTAATTTTTGAAATTCTCTATCATACCATCCCACCAAATATCTTTGGAGTGGATTATTCCTCCACCAATTACTATTGCATCAGGGTCAAAAATGTTTCTTAAGGAGGTTAACAGATATGCGAGATTTGATTGATAGTTTTTAAGAACTTCCATAGCTTTATCATCCGTCTCAATTCTTGCAAAGATCTCTTTACCATCTAATCTTTTTCCTGTAAGTCTGAAATAATCCTCACTTATAGCAGGTCCTGCACAATAACTTTCTGCACATCCATATTGTCCGCATGTACAGTAATTTCCACCTGGATGAAGCATAATATGGCCTAGTTCTGCCCCTTGGAAATGAGCTCCTGAGAGTAGCCCACCTTCTTTTGTATAAATAGCTCCTCCTAAACCAGTACCTAGGGTAATCATTACGACATTATCATAGGATTGACACGAACCAATCCATTTTTCTGCAATCAAGGCAATATTTGCATCGTTTTCTACAAATACCGGTATATCTACAAATTCTTCTATAGCTGATTTTAGATTAAGACCTGTCCAACCAGTTATATTTCCAGCAAATGTTACGATACCATTTTCAGAATCAATAAATCCTGGCGTGCCAATTCCTATTGCACTAGCTTGCTTATAGTCTATAGCAAAAATTGATTTTTTGATATTATTTAGAACAACTTCTCTGCCTTCAGATGCTTGGGTATCTGTAGTATACATGTCTAAAATAATCCCTTCTTCGTTAACAAGGCACGTATTTATCTTTGTTCCACCGACATCTATTCCTATTACTTTTGTCATAATTCTCCTCACATTGTCATAATTTTTTCTGATAACTTTTTAATATCTTGATATTTTTTTGAAACAACTTCTAAACCTTCTAAATATTCTAAACCTTTTATCTTAGGAAATACTATTTTATAAGCTAATAAAATTTGATTATTTATATTTAACCTCTCTTTTAAAATCTTATTTACAGATGGATTTCCATATTTACGATCTCCAATTATAGGTGTATTATTTTCTTTAAGTGAAAACCTAATTTGATGAGTTCTTCCTGTAATTAATTTACATTCAAGAAGGGAGTAAGTACCGTTAGACTTTATCGGCTTAAAATATGTAAGTATTTCCTTTCCTTCTGAAGACTTTTTAACCTTATTTTTATCTTCATTTTTAGAAATTTTTGTATCAATTTTAAAATCTTTATTAACTTCACCAGCCACTATTGTTAGATAGTATTTATCTAATTTATTTTCTTTAATAGCTTTATTTAATAATCTCAAAGCATTTGAATTCTTCGCTCCAATTACTAGACCAGCAGTATTTCTATCAAGTCTATTAACAACCGCTGGTTTAAATGTTTTATCAGACATATCAAATGATTTTGTCTTGTAAAGATAGGATAGCATATTATCAACAAGATTATTTCCATAATCTTTCTTAGAAGCAGAGTGAGTCAATTGTCCTGCTTCTTTATCCATAACCACTATATTATCATCCTCATAAATTATATCTAAATTAAAATCTTGAGGTGTAAAATCGGTTTTACTTAGCCATTTTTTATAATTTTCATCGCTAATGTACATTAAAACCTTATCGCCTTCATATACAAAATCATTATTCTTCGCTCTTTTGCCATTTATTTTGAAATTTTTCTTTCTAATATTTTTAGATATAACCGATAAAGGAGCATTTTCAAAATATTTTCTTAAAAACCTGTCAAACCTTTGATTGCCTTGATTTTTACTAATAATAATTTCTATCATACTAATAACTCTTATTTACATAAGAATCTATTAAAGATTCTCTAATTTCTTCATCAAAGGCATTATTACGCCTAAGTTCTTCTAGTATTTTTTTACTTTTTGAATGGAGGATTAAATTCTTACAGCACTTAACTGAAATCTCAAAAATTCGACCTGTTAGTCTCTTGGATTTTAAATTAATAAAATAAGAATCTATATTTTCATAACCTACTATTTCTAGTAGAGCACATGTAGCCAGATCTTTGAGATAATAATAATTTTCTCTATCATTAATTAACTTAGAATATACTTTTTTCTTTTTAGTTGAATTTTGACATTTAAAAGCCTTGGAGTTGGCTATTTTAGCCATTATATTATAGTACTGATAATTATATACGGCTTCTTCTAGTGATACTATATTAGAAAAAGGCTTTAAACCTAATTTTACTATAAATTCATAATTCCTATCTAAAAACTCGTCTTTATCAATTTTTTCTTCTGTCAATAAACCTATTGAGTCTAATCTCCAATTTTCAAATAAATCTAATTTGTTTTTTTCTAATAACATAATAAAAAACCGTCTCAAAGAGACGGTCTAAATTAATCCTCTAATTTCAATTCAATAATTTCTGATTGGCCTGTTTGAGGAACGTCTTCTTTTTTCCAATCTAGTCCTAGATAAATATCTGATTTAGAATATTCTGATAGACTACTTAATCTTTCAATTAGATCGTTAATGTTATCATTATTAATATCAACTATATCATATATACCATCGATATAAATTTTTCCAATATCATAGTCTCTTGCTAAAATACCTGATATAAATCCAACTAAAGAATCAACTGATCCAATCTTGTAAGATTTAGCATTAATTAGTCTTATTTTATGATCAAGTATTCTAACTTGGTCGTCTTCGGTATCAACAAAAACTATATTTGAATTACCTTTTTCTTTTTCTAAGTTTGCTTCTTCAACTAGATATTTTGTCTTACCTATTCCTTGTTGTCCTACTACTAAATAAATCATAATTTTCCTCCTTGATTTTTATATAAATTTCTTTTTGACTTTTATCGCCCTGCTTAATATTGTTATCTTGCATGTAAGTAACAATCTCATCTCTTATTAACCACCGAGACCTATCCCAGTTACAAAATATAGAGTCTTCTTTAGGTGCTCTACCAACAAGCCTTGCTATAGCACAATCAGGGCTAATATATCTTAAAAACTCAACTACGTTTTTTTGATATTCTTCTTTTGTTTTCAAATTTATTTCATTATTTTCATACATCTTAGCCAATTTCGTATTCTTGATAATAAAAAGCGAGTGAATTTTTACTTCCTTAACATTTAAAGCATTTAAAATTCTGGCAGTTTCTATAGTATCACCTATATCATCCCAAGGCATTGCCAAAATCACATGAGTTGATATCCTAAATTTGTACTTATCTATCAGTTTACAGGCACTTATGAAATCTGCCAGGGACTCACCCCTATTTAATATTTTTAAAGTTCTATAATTTGCTGTTTGTAAACCTAACTCAAATGTTATATCAATGCCTGTTTCATCGCGAAAACTTTTCAAAAATTTTAGCTTATCTTCACTTATACAATCACTTCTAGTAGCTATCGATATTCCTACGATATAATCTTTTTTGCAAGCCTTAATAATATCTTTAAACACTAAAAGACTCATATAAGTATTTGAAAAGTTTTGAAAATAAGCAATAAATTTGTTTGCTTTGTACTTATTTTTTATATACTTGTAGTTTTTTTCAAGTTGCTCATCTACAGTCATGGATGAAGGTAAATTTTCAAAAGAACCTCCACTTTCGGAGCAATAGATACAACCACCAAAACCACATGCACCATCTCTATTTGGACAAGTTAAGGATAACTTAATTGGAAGCTTATATACTTTTTGTCCATAGGTATCCTTATAATAAGTACTAACTGAATAATAAGGAATGTTAGCCATTAGTTTTCTTCGTCTTCTTGGTTAATTTCCTCATTATATTCATCAATCAAATCATCAATCATTTCATCTGTCCAATAATGTGAGAATAAATGATAAACCTCATCCATTTCTTCATCATCTTCAATCATTGATAAATCAATATCCTCGCTATCATATATATCAGTATAATTAAATATATAGATATCTGAAGATTCTCCTGACAATAAAGCTATATATTCTTTTTGATCTACGCTAAAAATATCTATTAAAAGACACTCATCAGTAGAATCGCCTAAATCGATTTCAATTACTGCTTTACCCTTGTTCTTATTAAAGATTACTTCATGACCATGAAGATTCAATACCTCAGTCATACATTCTCCTTACTTTTTCTCATATTAGATAACACTTTTCCAATTAAGTCTATGATTTTTTCTATATCATTAATACGACTATGAAAACATTCATCATCTTGTTTATATTTTACCCCTAATGAGACAATGTTCACATTCACTTTGTCAAATATCATGCTTGAATCTAACGAATACTGAGTCTTAACAACTTCTAATGATTGATCAAAAAGCTCATTGTAAGACTCTTTAAAACAATCTCTAAGTTCGTGATTAGAGTTTTTCCATCTTGGTATTAGCAACTTTTCATTAAACTTCGATCCTGATATCTTAGTGGCTAAAATTGTTTTTTCAAGCATCTGATTCATACTTTCTTCTGTAAGTGATCTCAATACCAAAATAATATTTATTGAATGCCTTAAAGATTTAGTTGTAGCTAGGTTTGATGATGATATAGTTTGATTATCTATACTATTTACAGCAAAAGTTCCTGATGGTAATAGTTCAATTAATGAAGCTAAATGATTAAAAGATTCTGTTGTAATAGGATCGATATTTTTATCATCAATTTTTTGACACTCTATCAGCATATCTGGTTCATATCTTAAATTTTTTTCTATAACTTCATTTTTTATTATATCAAAGATATTTTCCAGCTCATTTTCATAGTCAGAATTTATAATAAAATCTATATCTGCATATGATGGAATATTATCATACCTATCTCCCGCCGATATAGAGACCATCTCAAGATCAACTTTCGCCTTCATCTTCCTAAGAATACTCATAATGAGCTTTATAGAATTAAGTCTAAGCTTATTAATGTTTTCTCCCGATCGACCGCCAATGAGCTTACTTATAGATAATCTATAACTTATAAATCCATAGCTTGGTCTAAATCTTTTTATAGGAACCTTGATTACCGATAAAATTAAAGATGAAAATTCATCTGCTAAGCAATCATCCTGTCTCAAATTAAGGTTTATAATGTTATCACACCTTAAATACCTCCTAATCAAAGAATAATCGGACGTCTTATCTTGAATATTATTCTTTGTAATTAAGACATCAAAAGATTCATCTGAATACATTAGCAAATAATTAATTAATATAGCGGAGGTAATTATATTGATATTAGACTTGCTAACTATTGATTCCTCATCATCGACATCAAAAATATCAAAATATACCTTTGATAAACTATCTATATTTAGATGCAATAATACGAGAGGATTATTCCCTTTTTTTATATAATAAGAATCCTCAATTTTTTCAATAGAGCAAAATTTTTCAGTAGCAGTATTTATTATTGCATCTACGACATCTGGAAGTTCTTCTTTGTTTTTAATCTCAACCTTTAATTGATCTATATAATTTTTTAAATTAGAATTTCCACTTTCGTTTCCCATAAGAACTTCCTAGTAATATTTTTTTACCTCAACTTTTTTCGCAAGGTCTGCTATTTTCTCGAGGTATTTTTCTTGTCTTTTCATCATAGTATATGTTTGATAAACTTGGTCTTTTACTTCATCAAAAGATTTTTCTTTTTCATTTTCTAAATCTTCAAGTTTTATAATATGATATCCAAATTGAGATTTAACTGGCTTAGAAATCTCACCTACTTCTAATGAATCAAGACCATCTTGAAATTCCTTAACCATGACTCCTTCAGGAAATTTTCCTAATGAGCCACCACTAGCTGCTGAAGGATCTTTTGAATACTTTTTAGCGGCTTCTTTAAAATCAAGACCTTCTACGATTTCACTATAGATGTCGTTGGCCTTATCCTCAGAATCAATCAAAATATGACTTGCTTGGTATAGCTTTTTTAGAGAAAATAATTTTTTATTATCTTCATAGTATTTTTTGACTTCTTCTTCATCTACACTAATGTCACTAAAAATTTTGTGCATAGCATAGTTTTTTAACATATTATCTTTTACTAAGTTCAATTCTTTTTTAAATTCTTCATCTTCTTCAAATTTGTTTTCATAAGCATCGACTAATAGTATTTCCTGATTAACCATTTCGTCAGTTAAAATTTTGATTCCTTCTTCATTTTGAAATCTTTGATTTTGTTCAATATTAGCCATGAAGTTATAAACGTCTTGCTCATATATCTTTTTGCCATTAACTTCAGCTAACAATTTGTTATTATTATCCATATTTACCTTTCGTTTAGTTCAATTCTATCCTTGTATATTATTATATCTTTGTTTTTATAAAGCCTACCTATAGCTCTTTTAAATGAAGACTTGCTCATAGCAAAATATGAGTAAATCTTTTCGGGTGATGACTTATCTGAAAGTGAGACAGATTTATTTTCATACAGATAGTCTAAAATCTTATCGCTATCATTGTCAATTTCTAGATAGGCGCGTTTTCTTAAGGATAATTCAATTTTGCCATCACTTTTTACTTCTTTTACCCTAGCTTTAACAAGCTCACCTTCTATATAGACCCCTGATAATTCTTTAATCCTTATGAGACTATCATATTTTTCATCTATAGCTACAAAAGCACCTATTGATTTATTTATAGAGTAAATTCTTCCTGTCACTGTGTCATTTTCTTTAAAATCGTGGTCAGTTGATAATAAGTCTCTTATTTTGCTTGTCAGAAAAACATAGCCATCTTTTTCCTTAAAAGCTACTGGATAAGTCATATCCTTAATTATTTTATATGTTCTTTCCTCAAATGGTAAGAATATGTGGCCTCCTTTTATTTCGAAGTAGACCCCTTTTTTATCAATTTCTACTGCTTTTAAAGAATATATATGATCAATTTTGTAGGCTAAACCTCTTGTTGCTCTGAGTACATTATTTAAATCGTAATAAAGAAAAGCTTCTACTGAATCGTTTTGTTTTAACCCCTTCACTTGTTCTTTATCAATAACAGCATCTCCCTTTCTGGTCTGAAGATATGCTTTATTCTTTGTAAATCTTTTTATTTTAAATTGTTTTATATTATTCTCCTATGTTAGTGAATCAAATGTAAAGCCCTCACCTAATACTTCAGAAACTGAATAAGTAAATATAAAGGCCCTATCATCAATAGTTAATATATCGTCTTTAATTGAAGGGAATCGTCTGACATTAGTAACAGTCATTATAACTTCCTGATTTCTATGAGAAAATCCACCCTCTCCCTTTAATATGGTTACTCCTCTTTCATGTTTGTTAATTAAACAATTATTAATTTCTTCATGTTTTTCAGAAATTACGACTATCGCAATTTTTCTTCCGAATCCTTGTATAAAATAATCAAGTCCAACAGATTGAATCATTATTGCCAAGGTTGCATATAGTGCCCTCTCTGTGCCAAATATCACTGCTGAAAGTGACACAACTACAAAATCCGACATAAATAAACATGCATGTAAGGCCAACCCGAATTTTCTATTTAGGATTGCTGCTATTAAATCTGTTCCACCAGAAGATGCTTCGTGATGAAAAACTATACCCAATCCTAAAGATACTATTATTGATCCAAATATGATATTAATAATTATGTCATCACTCAAAGAAATATCCGGCATAAACATTTCAAAAATTATTATGAATCCTGAAACAGATAGCGATGAAATCAGTGATCTTTTAGCAAAGTCAAAACTAATAAATATTACTCCTGCTATCAAAACTATGACATTCAAAATTAAGTTGACTAGACCAAGGTTAAGGACTGGAAAAGCAGTTGATATGACAAGAGCAAACCCAGATAAACCACCTGCAGCTATATCATTACTTAATAAAAAGAAATAAAGACCACTAGCAATCAAAAATGATCCCAATAAAATTAATAAGTATTTTTTCATTTCTAACTCCATTTATTATACTAAAATCGTATCACAAATTGAAGAATTATTCAATTAATAATAAGAAAAAGCGCTATTGCAAGATAAATAAATAGACTAAAAGCATTTTTTCTTTTACTTTGCTAAACTTTAATCGTTTATAGCAAGCTTTTTTAGAAATTTCTGCTATAGATATTACTTATTTCTTTTTTTGCAATAGCACCTATCTTATACAGCCCAATTTGGGACTATATTATTAAAATTATCATACATAGCGAATATTGCTTCTATCTCTTTATCTTTTAATTTTGATTCTTTATTATTTCTAATGTTTATTAAATCTTCTAAAAGAGCAGTCGCTTGATATAGACTTAGTAGCCTAAAAAATTTTCTTGGTGGTTTATTAGAATCGTGATATGAATATAAGGTAGCTTTTGCAAATTCAGGGTGACTAATTGCAATTTTATTTATCTCAATAAAATCTACTATTCCATCCCCGTATTCTAGAGATTTGATTGCTCTTAAATCTAAATTATCTTTATTGTATACTCTAATATTTTTATCACTAATATCTTTGTAAAGCAAATTAACGGCTGTATTTTCGGTAAGATGCCTATTCGCATTTATAAAATCTGTTAGAATATAATCATCATCTTTTATCTCACCAAGACCATGCTTATAAAATATTTGGTTGGATTTTATTAGAAACTCCTTCTTCCAATCTATCTTTTGATCAGGTTTTAAAGAGTGTAGCCTTTTTAAGGCCTTTCCAAATTTTTCTCCAAGTTCTTCTTTAAACTCTTTATTTGCATTCTGAAGAACATCCCTAAGGGCTACCTCATCCCTAAATTCATATATTTTATACGATCTTTCAATATCAGGCATAATCCCTTTTTCATAGATATCTAGAGGATTTAAGCCAGCACTTTCTAAAATTTCATTGACAAAGGTTTCGTTATTTATATCGTCATACTCATCTAAATTATATAAAGAAAATACATATGCTTTTTCAGCTATAATAATTTTATATTTACTAGATCCTATTTGTTCTATATAATCAACTTTGTTTATATCTTTAAAAATATTAGTGTGCCCTAATATCTTTTTTATATCATTAGGCATGAGAAATCACCTTCATTTATTTGATTTATTTATTATGTTCTATAACCATCTTTTCTACATCGCTTGTTAATTCTTGATCAATTGCTTTCTTAGCAAATTCTTCTTCTTCAGATAAACTTGATTTTAATATAGTATCTTTAATTTCTGCAATCTTTGCAGAAGATCCAGAAAACTCATCTAGACCTAGACCTAGTAGTAATTTTGTTGCTTCTGTATCACCAGCAAAGGCTCCACACATACCTGTCCATTTTCCTGCTTCATGCGATACATCTATAACATGTTTTATAGCTCTTAAAACTGCAGGATTATAGTTTGAGTACATATGAGCAATATTTTCATTTCCTCTGTCTACTGCTAGAGTATATTGGGTCAAGTCATTAGTACCAATTGAGAAGAAATCAGCATATTTTATAAATTTATCTGCCATGATTATAGATGCAGATGTTTCTACCATTATTCCGACATCTAGGTCTTTATTATAAGCAGTGCCTTCTTTATCTAGGTCTTTTTTAATTTCTTCAATTAATTCAATTGATGACTTAAGTTCATCTATATTGACTACAAATGGAATCATTATCTTTAGATTTCCATATGCAGAAGCTCTAACTAGAGCCCTTAGTTGAGTTTTAAAAATATCTTCTTTATCTAAGCAAAGTCTAATAGCTCTATAACCTAAGAACGGATTTTCTTCAACAGGGAATTTAAAATAGTCAAGTCCCTTGTCGCCACCTATGTCTAGAGTTCTAATTATAAGAGGTTTTTCTCCAAGCATTTCAGTAGCTTCTTTATAGACTTTAAACTGTTCTTCTTCAGTTGGGAAATTAGTATTTTCCATATATAAGAATTCAGTTCTAAATAAGCCAACACCATCACAACCATTTTCTATGGCAAGTTTCAAATCTTCAATATTTCCGATATTGGCAGAAACCTCTATATGCTTTCCATCTTTTGTGATAGCTTTCTTGTCTTTTATAGTTTTTAGTCTTTCTTTCTTTTCAGCTTGTTCTTTTATTAGACTTTCATATTTTTCCAACTCTTCATCACTTGGATCAACTATAAGAATTCCCTTATTGCCATCTAATATAGCTTTTTCTCCACCTACAACTTTTGTAGAAACATCTCCCATACCTACTAAGGCTGGCATGTCTAAAGTTTGGGCGATTATTGAAGTATGACTTGTTTTACCACCTAAATCTGTTGCAAAACCTACCACTGCTTCTTTATCCATATTAGCTGTATCACTAGGAGTTAGTTCTTTAGAAATAATTATTGATTGTTTTTCAAGCTTAGATAAATCTTTAGGTTTAATACCTTTTAATTTATACATAACTTGGTATCCGATATCTTGGTAATCGCTTGCCCTTTCCTTTAGATATTCATCATCTAAGGCGCTCATTATTTCAACCATTTCTCTAATGGTTTCATCAAGAGCTTGTTCTTTATTTTTTAATTCATTTTTTATCTTGGATTCTATTGTATCTGAAAAGTATGGATCTTGAAGTAATTCTTTGTGGGCATTTGCTATATTTATTTGTGCTTCTGTCGGATTTTCTAAATTGCTTAGATCTTGCACATATGAATTAATAGCATCCTTAACCTTTTCAAATTCAGAGGCTTTTAATTCTTCACTAATAGTACTTTTGTCAATTTCAATTTCTTCTCTGGTAAATAAATATATATTACCAATTGCATAGCCTGTACTGGCTTTTAGACCTTCATATGTCTTAGTCATATGCTATTTCTCCTTTATCGTATTCTAAAAAAAGGATACTACGAAAGTATCCTTTTATAGATTTTATATTATTCAGCTAAGTTTTCTACAAATTCAACAAGTTCATCAGCGAATTTTTCATCATCATCGCCATCAACTACAAGTTTGATTTCTGTACCTTTAGCAATGCCTAAGCTCATAACGTTGAAGATACTCTTTGCATTTGCTTCTTTATCTTCTTTTATGATTGTTACTTCACCTGGATAGTTTTTTACGAATTGTACTAATGAAGCTGCTGGTCTTGCATGTAAACCTGTTTCATTTGTAACTACTACTGTTCTTTCTGCCATTAAAATCCTCCTAAAATGTTTTTCATATTTATATTGTACTTTATTTTATGACTTTAACAATTAATTAATTTATAACTTTAGATGATTCTCTTTGATGTATTTGAGCATCTATTACCCAATCATCAACAAGAATCTCACCTTCTTGCTTTATCCTTTTTATAAGAGCTCTGATAGATATAGCCCCAATATCGTAATAAGGAATTGAAACTGTAGTAAGCTTTGGTCTATAGACGCTTGCTATTTTACTGTCTCCAAATCCAACTACTGATAGGTCATCTGGAACTTTTATTCCATTATCAACACAGTAGTTCATAAATCCAATAGCTATTTCATCATTTACGCATGCAACAGCAGTTATAGATTCCTTTTTAATTAATTCTATAGCCTGATCAGCCATTCTATAACCATCATCGCTTGTTATACCATCAATCCTTAAAATATAAGAATTATCAGCTCCTACTGCACTTTCGTAACCTTTTACCATTGAATCGTTTATTACATTTTGTTCCTTATCTGCAACAAATAATATTTTTTTATGACCTTGTTGAGTCAATGACTGTACTAGTCTATTTTCTTCAGATTCAAAATCAATTTTTACTGTTTTTATGTTTTTATAAGAATGATACTTATCTAGAAGTACAAAAGGAATTTTTGTTTCCCTAAGTTTGACTAAGACTTCTGTAGATATATCTTCTGTTATAATAACTAAACCTTCGACTTGTTTAGTAGCTAAAAAATCTATAGAGTTTTCAAGCTGTTTATCCTCTCCATATGAAGATGATAAGATAATATCATACTTATATACTCTACCTATTTCTTCAATACCTCTAATAAGTTGGGCCATATACTCGATACCGATGTCTTTTACAATCACGCCTATTAGATTAGATTTTCTCATTACTAAAGATCTGGCTAACTCATTAGGTTTAAAGTCTAATTTGTTAATAGCGTCAACAACTTTTCTTCTAGCCTCAGGACTTACTGGTTTTGAATTGTTCATTACTCTTGAGACTGTCGAAATTGACACTCCCGCAAGCTTAGCAACGTCTTTAATTGTTGGTTGTCCCATAACTCCTCCATTCAGCACAAAAGCCATCAATTTTGATGGCTTAAATCTTAACCTGCAATTACATTTCTTACGATATCGATAACATCCATTATCAATGATGAATAATCAGTAATTGATGCGACACCTGCTCCAAAAGTATCGACACTATCAACAGCAGTTATTCCAACATAATTGACGGTATCTTTTATATCATCTGTTATGCTATTTACACTTGTCATAGTTTCATTTACTTTTGCTATTGCCATTTTTAGATTAGGATCTGTAACAATACCATTTACATTATTAACTAAATCGTGTGCTTGGTTAGTTAAATCAGGTAATTTTTCAATTACTTGATCTATGTTATTTGAGTTTTTATCTAAAACTTTTTGAGCGCTTCCTAACAATTTATTCACTTTAACTAGTACTAATACTAAGAAAACTAGGGCTAATATAGCTAAGATTGTTATGATAATATTGCCGAGAAGATTAAAATCTATCGTTACTTGCATTTATGATCTCCTTGACTTTTATTTATTTTGGCTTACTTTTTTATCGTTTTCTTTTACCTTTTGTGCTGTTTCTTTAGCTTCATCTTTTACTTCTTTAGCGTCTTCTTTAACTACTTCTTTTGTTTCTGATGCTTCTTTAGAAATTTCATCTTTCTTTTCATCAGCAACTTTTGATATTTCTCCGGCGCTTTCTTTTACTATTTCTTTAACATCTTTTGCGCCTTCTGCAAGTGAATTTTTCACATTCTTAGAAGCATCTTTAATTTGTCTGCCAGTATCTTTAGCTACTTCTGCGCTATATTCTATACCATCTTTGATTGGTTGAAGATCAGTATATGCTCTATATTTCAAATCTTCATATCCATCTTTTGCTTGATCTATAACATCACTGGTAGTTTCTTTTACAGTATCTACTGTATCATTAAAAGCTTCCTTGATATCCTCTCTAGTTTCTTTACCAGACTTTGGAGCGAGTAATAAACCAGCTGCAGCACCTACCAATAATCCTGCTAAGGCTCCTTGGCCTCTCATTCTGCTATCACGGTTTTTTGCTTTCCAAATTTCATATTTTATTTCTCTTTGTTTAGCTTTCGCTCTGCTTTCAATATAATCTGCTATTGACATATAATTCTCCTTTGTATTTTAGTCTTATTACTTATTACCCAAATATAAGTTTTTTAAAACAAAAAAATTATCCTAAGGTGGCCCTTACTTTAAGACCTTCCCGTATGTGAAGGTGGGCAAGCTGTCTAAAATCATCTGACTTCCACTCTAAGGAGGCTTGTCATAGAAGTTAGAACTCCGCAATCCCTTATAAAAGTTGTAGGTTTAAATTGGACCTTGTCCTTAGGATAACCCTATTATAATATATTTTCAATTTTTTTGCAAGAAAAATATTTTCACATTTTATTAACAAATCCCTCAAAATCAGGATAATCTTTTATGGTAATACTTTCCTTTTTTAAGAAAACATTAAATTTTAAATAATAAGAATGTAATAAAAATCTTTCATAATCAAAATTTGAACCATATAATTTATCACCTATTATTGGGTGGCCCAAGTATCTACGAGATGACCTAATTTGATGTGTCTTACCTGTCTTTATATCGCATTCTATAATTGAATATTTTTCATTTGTTTCTAAAGTTTTAAAATGAGTAATAGCAAGTTTACCGTCTTTTGCCTGATCATATCTTTTTGAATTCTCATCATAAGATAGCTTTATTTTATAGAGCTTATCAATATCAAGCTTTCCTTCCACATACGCAATATATTTTTTTACAAGCCTATTACCCTCAATTTCTTTTTGGTAAAAGGATTGGGCATAAGAATTTTTTGCTATCATTATTAGACCCGATGTATTCATATCAAGTCTATTTATAAATCTTACTTTTGATTTTATATTATTTTCCTTAAAATAATAAGCAATATAATTTGCAAGACTTACTTGTCCATTTGAGTTTACCGTTATGTTAGAGTCTT
The DNA here is from genome assembly GCF_026131715.1 of Anaerococcus sp. NML200537. NCBI lineage: Bacteria > Bacillati > Bacillota > Tissierellia > Tissierellales > Peptoniphilaceae > Anaerococcus > Anaerococcus sp. NML200537. The sequence goes on from NZ_JAMXSL010000002.1 coordinate 37,230, forward strand.
TTGAAATTATTATTAGATTTTCATCTTCATATTTTATATTCAGTTTTCCTGTCACTGCCTTATAGTCGAGTTCTTCATTATCAACAGGTACTTTTATAAGGTCATTCTTTTTTATTTTAACATTTGATTTTATCTCTTGATTATTAAGTAATAATCCGTTTTTTAACAGCTTATCAATAGCCCTTTTTGAAAAATGATTATTTTTTAATAAGGTTTTTATTGTTTTTTCGTTAATATTCTTAATTTCTATATATATCATGGCTACTCCTATGTTATAATGATATATGAGAGGACATCATATGACAAATATTATAAACATTTTTAAAAACAAATCAAAATATAGTAATGCAATTTTCCACAAAACTAGAAAGATTTTTCAAAAATATGGCTATAGTGTAAGCACTTCATACGATGATAGGGCTGTTCTAAATTTGGTTATCGGTGGAGACGGAACATTTTTAAGCGCTGTACATCAATCAGAATTTTCTGAAATACCTTTTATTGGTATTAATACTGGTCATTTAGGTTTCTATCAAGAAATTGAAGTAGACATGATTGAAGATTTTGTTAAGAGATATACCAAAAATGACTTTTTAATTGAAGAGCTTACTGTTCTAGAATCTAAGGTAAACAATAGATCATTTAAAGCAATTAATGAAGTAGTTGTCAAATCAAATAAAAATCAGATTGTAAGACTTAAGGTCTTTATAGATGGTAATTTTATAGAATCTTATGCAGGAGATGGTCTAATAATTTCTACTCCTCATGGGTCTACAGCCTATAACCTATCTAGTAACGGTGCTATATTACACCAATCCTTAAATGGTTTTCAGCTAACACCTGTAGCGCCTGTATATTCTAATCTTAACAATTCCCTAAAATGTCCTGTAGTCTTACCTAATGATGCGAGCATTGATATTGTAGTTTCTAAAAGAGACAACTACCATACAATATTTATCTTTGATGGCAGGGAATTAAATACCAAAGACTACAAAATTAGGATAAAAGTTTCTTCAAAAAAAATAAACAAGCTTATTCTTAATAAAAACCATTACTGGACTAATATTAAAAATAAGCTTATGTGATCAATCAAATGATATTGTATTTACAATATCTCTTATGATATTTCTAGCTATGGGTGCTGCAATCTCCCCACCAGTGCCCTCGCTATCTTCTATTAAGAGAGCTATAGCAAGCTTTGGGTCATATGCTGGAGCGAAACCTACAAACCAAGCATCTACATTGCCATCGCTCTTATCTGCAGTTCCTGTCTTGCCAGCGATTTGAATTGAATCTAAATAGGCTGCCGTTCCTGTTCCTTCGTTTACTACTCCTACCATCATATCTCTAATTTTTTCGGCTGTATCTTTGCTAGTCACCTTAGATAAAACTTCGTTTTCCGCTTGAAATATTATTTTTTTATCTTTATTTGTTATTTGGTTCACAAGTCTTGGCTTTTGCATTATCCCATTGTTTGCAATAGCAGATGTAATCATCGCCATATGAAGTGGTGTCATCTGTGTTTTTCCATATCCAAAGCCAGTCATAGCTAGGTCAGCTTGATTAAGTTCATCAAATGGTATAATAGATTTGCTTACGTCTATATCAAAGTCATACTGTTTATTAAACATAAATTTTTCACTCGTCTTTGCAAGTTTATCTTTACCTAAATCATGTGCTTTAGCAGCAAAATATGTATTTGCAGAGTTTATAAAAGCACTTCTTAGATCAAGATTGCCAAATATTTGATCACCATAGTTTTTAATTTCGTAGCCTTGAATCTCTTGGCTACCAGTGTCTTTATATTCTTGATTTATATTATTATCTACAATAGAGGTTGCAGTTATAATTTTATAAGCAGAACCCGGCCTATATAAGCCCTGTGTTGTCCTATTTATAAGTCTACCATCGTCTGTTTGTATCAAATTATTCCAATCAGTATCAACAGAATTAGGATTAAAAGTAGGTGTTGAAACCATTGCCAATACTTCTCCAGTATTAGGTTTCATTATTACACATGCAGCCTTATAATTTGAAAGATAGGCATAAACTATATTTTGAATATGTTGATCTATACTTAAATGAAGGTCGTTTCCCGTGTCATTTTTTACAACCATTTTTCTAAATTGGCTGAAGTTTTCATCAGATAAGGCAAGTAACTGTCTATTATATGATTTTTCTATACCAGTCTTTCCATAAGTTTTAGACGAATAGCCGGTGACACTTGCGCTTGCTAAAGGATAGTTATAAATTCTTACTTGCTTTCCTTGCCCATCATCCTGGCTATAAACCATAAGATTCTCATTTCTATCAAATATACTTCCCCTATGAATCAAATCTTCATTTAGCCATAACCTTCTATTATTAGAATTATCCGCGATTTTTTTCGCCTTAAACAGCTGAAAATAAACCAAATATAAGGCCAGAAGCATAAACAATAGGACAAAGACAACCATTATAAAAATAAGTCTCTTATTTAAAGTTGATTTTGACAAAACTTTTAGCCTTGAGTTATCCTTTATCCTTTGGGCCTGTTCTATTTTTTTAATTTTATCAATAAAAGATTTATTAGAAAATCTTTTTTTCTTAATATTTTTATCGTTTGACATTTTTAGACCCTCCAAGATTTATTTCTTCCCCGCAATATTGCAAGCATCCTAAAAGAATAAAACCTGCAAGCATGGAAGATCCACCTTGACTTATAAAAGGTAGGGTTACGCCTGTAAGCGGAATTATCTTAAGTACTCCCCCTAGTATTATTAGGGTTTGCAAGGCAAATAAAACCCCTATGCAAAAAGCAAGGACTGAGTAGAACTTTACCTGTTGGGTTAAGGATATTTTTAAGGCCCTATACACTAAAATCATAAATAATAAGACAACGCCAATCCCCATGAAAATACCCATTTCCTCGCAAATAGCAGAGAAAATAAAATCAGATTCTGCAACAGGTACATAATCAGGATGACCTAAGCCTATGCCAGTACCAAATAGGCCACCGCTTGCTGTAGCAAAAAGGGCTTGTGTTATCTGATAGCCTGTAACATTTATATCTGACCAAGGATCAAGCCAAGTGCTTACTCTTATCCTAACATGGCCAAATAGAAAATAAGCCACTATTGAACCTATTATCATAAAGAACATATTGATAAATATTAATCTTCTATCTTTTTCATATACAAACTGACTTACTATAAGTGTACCAAAAAATATAAGCGCAGTTCCCAAGTCTTTTTGAAGAAATAAAAATCCTATAAAGACATAAATTATAAAATTCATAAAGTATCTTCCAAATGGTTTTAAGCTAATTTTATTGAAATTTGCATAAAAACTAGCTATGAAAAAGGCCAAAGGTACTTTTATAAACTCTGATGGTTGTATTGTAATTATATTTTTAATAACAATCCAGTTCTTTGCCCCACCTAAATAAGTACCAAATACAAGAGTTAGAATAAACAAGACTATTGATACGCCAGCATAAAACAAAATCAATTTATCCCAAAACTTAAATGATTTTAAGATAAAGTAGGTGAGGAAAAATAAAACTACTCCAGCTAAATAAAATTGTAACTGCCTTCTTCCAAGCTTTGGATCAAGCCTATAAATTATAGCAACACCTATAGAAAATAACATATTTACAATCAATAACAATATATTATCAGACTTGGTAAACTTATCTACTAAAAATGATACCAGCAAGGTAACTATCAATATGGCTATATAGGTATAAAAATCAATATTAGTCAAATTTTCTATATTAAAAATCATAGCCAAGGATAAACTCAAAAACTCAAATATAAATAATAAGATGTTTGCCTTAGCTCTGGAGTGTACCATTGTTTTTTCTGGATTATCTAATTTCTTAAACATCTTTTTCATCCTGTTCAAATAAGAATTTTAAGGAGCCAAGTCTGATTACATCTCCCGATTTTAGTTCTATGGCGTCTTCAATTCTCTCATCATTTAAATATGTTCCATTAGCAGATTTTAAATCTTCTAGAAAATACATATCCTCATCTTGCAAAATTCTAGCATGAAACTTAGAAAGATATTTATCATTTATTTCTATTGTATTTTTCTTATCACGCCCTATTGTGTTATTTTCTCCCAAAAAATAATATTCTTGAACTTCAAAATTAAAGCCATCATATTTATTTATTAGGTTTAGATATGCATCATATTCTTGTTCTTTTTTTAGTGTTGTTCTTACATCGTAATATATAATTCTGATAATAGAATATATGAAATAAAAAACAACAAAAACAAAGAGATACTTTAATATTGTTGATAATAATTGATATAAAGTTAAATTTCCAAATACATTTATCGAAAATATTTTATCAATAAGATTAAAAAAGTTTTCCATATATTTAATACTCCTTGGCTATATATTATGATATTTTAATCCTAATTTCAAGTATAAAATAGAAAAACCTCAGGATAAACCTGAGGCCTTATATTTAATGGATAGAATCTATTATATCTTCCATGAATTTAATAATAGTATCTTTTTTGGCTTTTGCCTTATCCATACTAGAAGCTATAGAGTTAACATAGATTTTGATTTTTGGTTCTGTACCTGATGGTCTAAGTGTTACCCAAGATCCATCTTCGAAGAAGTATTTTAATACGTTAGATTTTGGTAGTCCAGTATCATCATTTTGATAATCAATTAAGCTATCAATCTTATCTCCACCAATTTCTTTGATAGGATTTTCTCTAACTTCAGACATTATTCTAGCTATTCTTTCTTGACCATCTACACCTTCAAGTGTGATTGATACAACTTCGTTTGAATAATATCCATGTTCTTCGTAAATTTCATTAATTACGTCAATTAAAGATTTACCTTGGCTCTTATAGTAAGCAGCCATTTCTGTTATCAACATAGCAGAGTTAACAGCATCTTTATCTCTTACAAAATCTTTGTAGTTATATCCAATTGATTCTTCAAAACCAAATACAAATTTACCTGTATTTTCTCTTTCTAGTTCGTTAGCCTTGTCATAGATATTTTTAAATCCGGTTAAGACATCGTATTTAGCAACTCCATATTTTTTTGCAATTGGTGCAACTAAATCTGTAGTAACTATTGATTTTACAACTGCAGGATTTTCTGGAAGTTCACCTTTTTCAGATAGGCCAGATAAAACATAATTTGTAAGTAATGAGCCTATTAGGTTACCAGTTAGGAACTTATAGCTTCCATCTTTATCTAATACTTCTACAGCACACCTATCTGCATCCGGATCTGTGGCAAGTAATAATTCTGCCTTAGTTTCCACTCCTAATTTTTCTGAATATTTGAAAGCTTTTGGATCTTCAGGGTTTGGATAACCAACTGTAGTAAAGTCAGGGTCAGGATTTTCTTGTTCTTTTACTACGTGAATATTTGTAAATCCTCTTTCCTTAAGTATTCTTCTAACTAGTTTATTTCCAGTTCCATTTAATGGAGAATAAACAACACTGATATTTTTATCTATGCCTTCATCATGGATTGTACAAGCTTTGATTAGTGATACGTATTTTTCTAGTAATTCATCACTTACATACTCAATTATTCCATCTTCAATACCCTTTTCAAAGTCTAGTCTTTTTATTTCAAAAAAGTCTTGGTGATCAGCAATATAGCCTAAAATTTTGTTGGCAGTCTCATCCATTATTTGGCTGCCTTCTTCATTATAAGCCTTATAACCGTTGTATTCTCTTGGGTTATGTGATGCTGTTACCATTACACCTGCAACGCAATTAAGCTCTCTTATAGTAAATGAGCATACTGGTGTTGGTTGAATTTCTTTGTGGATATAAACTTTTATTCCATTAGCAGCAAATACTTCAGCAGTAATCTTCGCAAATTCTTTTGACATATGTCTAACGTCATAAGCAATTGCTACACCACGTTTTTTGGCTTCTTCCCCACCTTCTGAGATTGTATCTGCAAAAGCTTGGGTTGCTTGAGCTACCATATAATTATTCATCCTGTTAGTGCCAGCACCTAGTTTTCCCCTAAGACCTGCTGTACCAAATTTTAAAGATTGATAAAACCTATCTTTGATTTCTTCATCATTATCTTTGATTGATTCTAGCTCTTTTCTAGTTTCTTCATCAAACCTATCATCCTTGTACCAAGTTTCAAAATTTTTCTTATAGTCCATCTGCTTCTCCTATTTTATATACATTTACTGATAGTGAATCTAAAATTAGTCCACTTTCTATATCAATACCTATATTATTCTTACCCTCTTTATCAAAAACTTTTTCAATTTTTTTAGAATTTATATCTTCTATAGATGACTTTAAAGTTTCTGCACTTACATACATGTCATTACAATTGGCATTAATGAAAATTAAATACTCGCTATCTAGTAGGTAGCCAACAATTGAGTCGTCTAAATCATCAATGAACTTTAATTTCTTCCTTATGAATTCCTCACTTGTATGAGAGAATACATCTATTGACTTCCTTAAGTTTATTAGTTCTTTTGTGTAATTAAATATGTCGTAATTGGCTTCCTTCTCTTGCCAGTTGATAGCATTTATAGATAGAGGTGAATTATATGAGTTTGAATCATTTTTCTTGCTGTGATTAAACTCATTACCTTCGTATAAAAATGGTTTGCCAAAAGATAGCATGACAATAGCCATTGCTAATTTGACATAAGAATCAATATTTTCTGTGCTATCTAGCGATATCGATAATTTATCAAATAGGATTAAATTATCATGACAGTTAAAGTAGTTAATTGTCTCACTAGCGTCGTCTGCAAAGCCTATCCTATCTTCTGAATAGTTTATTGATCCTGCTATTCCTAATTCAATTTCCTTTTTTAGTGAATAGATACCTTGAATATAGCCTCTACCGTATGAGTTTGCATCTCCCTTTATAGCATCCCTAAAAGTGTCGTTAAAAACACCAAATTTATTTGACCTTTGTGCCCCCTTCCAGATTTGTAAATCAGGGCTTAAAGTAGTTCCTAAAGCCATCCAAGGCTCACCATATATTAGTATATTTGGATTAATCTTCCTAAGTTCTTTAATGGCAAGTTTAATTGTATCTAAATCAATTAAGGCCATCAAATCAAATCTAAAGCCATCAATCTTATATTCCTTGGCCCAATAAACTAAAGAATCTATTATTAGCTTTCTTACAAATGGTTTCTCACTTGCAACTTCATTACCACATCCTGATCCATTTGAAAAGGATCCATCGGGATTTGTCCTATGATAGTAGCTAGGAGCAAGGGTATTTAAGTTTGAGTCTACGGTTTTGTAGGTGTGGTTAAAAACTACATCCATGATTACTCCTATTCCATTTTCATGGAAAGATTTAACCATATTTTTTGCTTCCCTTATTCTTGATTTGGGATCATATGGGTCAGATGCAAAAGACCCTTCTGGCGCGAAATACAATTCTGGATCATATCCCCAATTGTAATTACCGTCATCAAAAAATGCATCGCTTCTCTCATCAACTGTTATGAAGTCATAAAAAGGTAAAATCTGAACGTGACTTATACCAAGTTCAAGAATATTATCAAGACCTGTTTTAATATTTTTATAGCTAGTGCTTCTCTCAGTAAGTCCTAAATATTTACCCCTATTAAAAACTCCACTTGACTTATCTGCTGTATAGTTTTTTATGCTCATCTCATAAATGATAGCATCATTTTCTTCAATATTTGGTATATCAAGATTTCTAAATCCTTCGGGATCTGTTTCTTTTAAATCAACCACAGCTGAATAAAGTGAATTTATTGATGCCGAATATGAATATGGATCTGTTACTTCAAATTCATCTTCTATTATATAATTATAGAAATATCCATTAAAATCACCTTCAAGCCTTAGAGAAAATACACCCATATCATCTTTTTTTAAGGGGTAAATGTCTCTTCTAACTTTTTTATAATCATCAGTTAATACCAGATCGATTTTGTTTCTATCTGGAGCAAAGACCCTAAACTCTGTGTATGATTTATTATAATTTGCTCCTAATTTTATATCTTTTATATCTTCATAAGTTAAATTTATTTTTTCTTGTGTTAAAGTCATAGGCTTTATTAATTACATCATCCAATCTAAAATTATTCGCCCATAATATGTTTTCCAGCTCATTATTAACCCACTTATTTACATTCAAATAATCTTTTTCTATGATTTTTCTTGTATTTATTAACTCTTCCAAATCATAAAATATTTTAAAAGAATCATTATACATAAGAAGTTGATCATAGATCAATTTGAAGTTATAAGGGAAATTAGAATAGTCCTCATTTAGAAGATTATCTATTGTAAATTTAACAACTTCACTATTATAATAAAATTCATTTGCATTGTAAGAATTTTCTTTATTCATTTTTTCCAAATCTTTAAATTCTGGTCCAAACTGATAAAATGAATTCTTCTGTTTAAGATTATCTACTATGCCTCCCTTTGAAGTTAAGATATTTGACATATTAAATATAGCATTTAATATATGAAAATTCTGATTGTCTAGATTTGCTAATGTTAGATTAGTATAAATATCTGCGCTTGCTAGCAGAAATTTAACTTTCTCAACGTCCAAATCTTCAAAAAATACAATCTTTATCTTTTCCCTAATGAATTTATCTTTATCAATCATCTTCTTAAGGGCTAGGATGAATTTTATAGTTTCTTTTGCCATGAAATAACCTTCATTGGCCTTACCTGAAAACACATAGGTCGTAGGTGTAAGTCTTAAATTGCTATTATATTTTAGCATGTAATACTTGTAGGCTATTGCTAAACAATTTAGTATTTGTCTTTTACTTTCATGCATTAGAGATATCTGAACATCTACCATAGAGTATGGATTAATTAGATCAGAAGTTGATTCTTTTGCAATTTTCGCAAGCTTACCTTTATTACTATACTTTACTTTATCCAAAGACCTAATGAAGTCCTCATTGTTTTTAAGTTTATTTATTTTCTTGATTTCTTCATAAGAAAGCGAGTTAATACCGTACTCTTTCAATGTATATAAAAGGTCTGTATTGCCGGACTCACTATATAATATCCTATCCGTCCCATAATTTAGGTAAGAATGATTTATATCATTTTTCCTACTATCAGATATTATTTTTGAAAGGTAATTGTATTTATTTGATAGATATTTATTAATATTTCTAAAACTAACACTGCCATCCTTTATGATGCTAGCCTCATTATCTTTTATTTGAAGGTATTTTTGTATCTCAAAAATCATATCCATTATTTCAGGATTTACCCTTCTAAGCATTTCTACATCATAATTTTCAACCCCATCATCTGTAATTGAGAAAGCAACATGATCAAAAACTATTCTAGAAATATTTATAGCTTTATCCAAAGAATAGTCATATTCTTTTACAAGTAGCCTTATAAATTCTACCAAAGCAAGAGTTGGGTGTATATCATGCGAAAATATCTTTATATTCTTTTCGATATTTTCAATAGAACCGTGTTTTTTAATTTGCCTTCTAAATATATCTCTAATCGCACTTACAGAGTAAAAATATTCTTGCTTCAATCTAAGAAGTTTTCCTTCATAAGTGGAATCATCTATATATAGAAATTTATTTATAGAGTTAATATTTACGTAATCATCATAGGCTTTTAAAAAATCACCTCTAGAAAAATCTTCGATGTTAATTGCCTCTAGAGCCTCTGACTTAAAAAGTCTAAGAGTGTTTACAAAACTTGCATCGTCACTTAAGATTGGCATATCATAAGCAATAGTTTTGTTCTTTCTACCATCTATATCTAGTATGTAGGAGAAAGATTTCTTATGTTCCCAGTTTGACCCTTGTTCAAGCCAAAAATCAGAATACTCAACCTGTCTTCCATCTACAATTTTTTGCTTCAAATTGCCATTTTCATATCTTAGTGCATAGGCCACAGCTCTTTTATTGTGGTTGGCTAATTCATTTATCAAGGCAGAGGATCCTATTCCTATATCACCTATACCTAAATCCGCTTCCTTTTCACACGCAAGAACCTCATCAAAATCAAATCCCATTTCATCAAGGGCTTTAACAATTTCATCTTTAATTTTTAATCTATGAATGTTTCTATCGATTAATTTGCCAGGTAGGTATTCAAAACTTAGGATATAATAATCTAAATCCTTTTGGATTTTTTTAGATTTAACCCAAGTTTTTCCGATTACTTCCATCATATACCTACATAAGCAATCATAGACCTCATTAACTCTTGCATTTTCAATGTTTTTCGCATAAAGAGAATACAAAAAACTTTGTATCCTCTTTATAATTAATTCCTTATTCGTTTTCATCTTTTCTCTTAAGCTTTTATCTCTTCGTATAGTTTTAAGTATTTTTCTGAGGACATCTCCCAATCATTTCTCTGATTCATAGCATTTGTTATTAATTTTCTATGTGCATCTTTATTTGTATTATAAACATTTATAGCATTTTTAATAGAAAATAATAGTTCATGAGCATTTATATTTTCAAAGGAGTATCCTGTTCCTTCACCAGTATATTCATTATAAGGTATAACTGTATCTTTTAATCCACCTGCTTCTCTAACAATTGGTAAAGTACCGTATCTCATAGCTATGAGCTGGCTAATACCGCATGGTTCAGATACTGATGGCATCAAGTAGAAGTCACAACCTGCATAAATATCATGTGATTCCTTATCAGAATAATATATTCTTGCTGCTACCTTGTCAGGATATTTCCATTCAAAGTATTTAAACATCTCTTCATAAGTATAATCACCTGTACCTAATACTACTAGTTGAATATCTTCTTGCAATAACTCATCTAATATATACCTTACTAAGTCTAGACCCTTCATTTCGTTAAGTCTTGATACAATCCCTAAAACTGGAACGTCTTCTCTTACTGGAAGGCCATAGAGCTCTTGTAGATAGGCTTTATTAGCGTATTTATCATCAATTGAATCTACATCATAATTTTTAGCAAGATTTTGGTCAGTTTTTGGATTCCAAACATCAAAGTCTATTCCATTTACGATACCATCTAGTTTGTAATTATATTGTCTTATGACCCCGTCTAGGCCCTCACCATAGAATGGATATTGGATTTCTCTTGCATAATTTTCAGATACTGTATTTACATGAGTGGCATGGATTATACCTCCCTTAATAAAGTTTATTGCATCATAAAATTTAAGGTCATTTTCATTGAAGTATCTACCATCAAGACCTGCTAATCTTAGGTTTTCAGAATCAAATACACCTTGGTATTTAAGGTTGTGGATTGTAAATAGGGTTCTTATATCATCGTAATAAGGATCACCAATTCTATAATCGTTTACAAATACATTCACCATGGCTGTGTGCCAATCATTTGAATGAATAATATCTGGTTTGAAGTTTATTTCTTTAGGCAATAGGGTACATGCTTTTGAGAAGAATATAAATCTTTCAGCATCATCTCCAAAACCATAGAGACCATCCCTATCAAAATATTCAAGATTATCTATAAAGTAGTATGTTACACCATCCCATTCAAGTTGATAAACACCTGCATACTGGTGTTTCCAATCTAGATCCACATAAAATTCAGTTATTTTTTCCATCTTTTCTCTGTAGCTTTCAGAGATTTTCTTATAGAGAGGTAAAACCACTCTAATATCTACGCCTTTTTTCTTAAGTTCTTTAGGAAGGGCACCAGCAACATCTGCTAGGCCCCCTGTTTTTATGAATGGTACTGATTCACTAGTAAGAAAAAGTATATTCATTTTTAGCTCCTTAGTTCAAGTGATTCGTTTTTATTTGTTAGGTAAGGATTTGATCTATTACCAAATAACCTTACATCGTGTCCAATTTCTGTTCCCTTATCAGTTATTACAAAGTTTAGGATAGCACCATCTTCTATAGTTGTATCTTGGAAAATAATAGAATTTCTAATTATCGCTCCTTTACCAACCTTGGCCCCTCTAAAGATGATGGAGTTTTCAACTTCACCTTCAATTATAGCTCCATTTGCTACTAACGAATTTTTAACTTCGCAATTTTTAGTGTAAGATGTTGATGGCTCATCCTTAGACTTGGTGTATACTAGACCGTCTTCATAGAATAGTTTATCAAAAATTTCTTTATTTAGCAATTTCATATTCGCTTCGTAGAATGAATTTATATCTTTTATTATTTCAAATTCTTTTTCTTGTCTATAGAAATCAATATTTAATTTTCCTGGATAATCAAAGATAGCTGCAAGCATTGAATTTGTACTGTTATTTTGCATAGAATGTCTTAATACTCTTAAGAAGCTATCTTTTTTCATCATTATAGAGCCTAAAAATAAATCTATTTCGTCGGTTATTCCTAAATTCACACCCACATTTTCAGGTTTTCCTTCGGTGTCAGAATTTATAATAGCTTGATTTAAATACTCACCATTTTTATCTATTGTCTTGTTTGAAAAGATTAAACAATCCAAATTCTCTTCTTCCATCTTTTCCTTTGCATCATTTATATCTGGTTTTGATATATACATAGGATTTTTAATGTATACATAATCAAACTCATGGTCTTGGAAATATTTAATAGTGTCATAATATGTCTCAACTTCACTGCAAGGATGTTTAGCATCAGGATTTACTGGATTTAGCATCAAACCGCCATTTCTCCTATTTAATTCCCAGCTTTTACCATTGCCTATATGGTCTAGAGGACTTCTTAATTTACTTCCAGCATAAAGAACAACCCTATTTATATCATAGTTTGCTAAGTTTGATAAAGCAAAGTCAATTATTCTATATCTACCACCAAATGGTAGCATATAATCAGGTCTATATTTACACAACTGTCCATAATTTTGTTCATTAAAATCTGAACTATATACTAATGCTACAACGCTTTCCATATTATTCCTCCTCTATGCCTTCGCTGCTGACTAGGTAAACTTTATCATCATTTTCTTTACCTATATCTTCAGAGATTTCCATATCTTCTGCTACTACAGAATTATATATTTTAACTCCAGATTTTACCTTTACACCGTTAAGTAAAACTGAATTATAAACTTCTGCACCTTCTTCTATCACAACATCTGAGAATAATACAGAGTGATTAACCTTTCCATCTATAATACATGCTTCATTTACTAGTGTATCCTTAAGATCTGCCTTTAACCCAACTCTATGTGGTGGTAGGTTTTGTGATTTTGTATAAATTCTCCAATTATCATCATATATATCTAGCTCATTGTTTGGGTCAATAAGATCTAGGTTTGCTTGCCAGTAACTTCTTACAGTACCAACATCTTTCCAGTATCCGTCAAATTTATAAACATATAGAGGAGATCCTTGGTTTAACATTTTAGGTATAATATCATGGCCGAAGTCATTTGTAGATTCTTTATTTTCATAATCTTCAATTAATTCTTTTCTTAACACTTTCCAATTGAAAATATAAATACCCATTGAAGCCAAGTTAGATTTTGGATTTTCTGGTTTTTCTTCAAATTCAACAATTTTATCATTTTCATCGGTATTCATAATACCAAATCTACTAGCCTCATCCCAATCAACTTCCATTACAGCTATAGTTGCATCTGCACCCTTCTTTTTGTGAACATCAAGAAGTTTTCTATAGTCCATCTTATAAATATGGTCACCTGATAAAATAAGTACATATTCCGGATTTACTTGATCAAGATAATTTATATTTTCATAAATAGCTGAAGCAGTTCCTTCAAACCATCTACCGCCTTCTTCTGTATAGTACGGTGTTAAGATTCTTAAACCACCGAAATTTCTATCATAATCCCAGGCTGTACCGATTCCTAGGTGCTCGTTAAGTAGTTGAGGTTTATATTGGGTTAAAACACCGATATCCTTAATCTCACTATTGGTTGAATTACTAAGTGCAAAGTCAATAATTCTGTATTTACCACCAAAAGGTACAACAGGTTTTGCCATTTCCCTTGTCAAAGCTTTAAGCCTTGAACCTTGACCACCAGCTAAAAGCATTGCTGCGGTATTATTTGCGTTTCTCATAAGACCTCCTAGATTTATGATTTAAGTTCTTTTTCTATTTATACCCAATTTTCAAGATAATAACTAGAAAACCTTTTCTCTACTTATATTTTACATAAAATCCCTCTTTTTGACAAGACTTATATTATTAGTATAATTGTATTACATGGGGATGCCTTGGTTTCGACGTGATTGAAGAGCTTTTGATTGCAAGTCGTAAATCAAAACGTAAATTGATAATTAAATATAAACGCAAATAACAATAGCGAAGCAAACTTCGCACTAGCTGCCTAATCAATTAGGATAGCAATGAATATTAGGCTTGTCGTTGGTCTAATATTCGTTTCATAATTAAACGACAACTAATATAACAAAGCTTTGAGTTATATTTAGTACTATGAAGCTAGCATAAAAGCTTTTTGTAAGTTTTTTATTTTTTATGTGAAATCTTAAAACTTAATAAGCTTGTAGATGTCTTAAGTGAGGCTATCACGGACACGAGTTCGATTCTCGTCATCTCCACCAAAGATTTTAAACCTTGAGTTTCAAGGTTTATTTTTATGGGAAAATCTTTCCAAGCACTATTTTAGGAATTTTCAAACTAAAAAACTGCTAAGGATGAGCTACATCCCTAGCAGTCTTAATTTAAGTAATAAATATCATCTGATGGTCTATTTCCAGAAAATATATTTTTATCAAGGCCCTCTAGCCTATCCATATATAACTGGAATACACCTTTCATTGTATCAGAAGTGATAAATACATTTTCCATTTTATTATAAATATCAATGGCATCAGCATTTGTAATATCATAATTGTCTATTATATTTTTTGATATAACTGTTGACTGGCTAATATTTTCTTGACTTTCCTTAAATTGTTTTAGAAAATTATCAAAGCTTTCTTTATTATCTTTTAGGAAATTATTATTTACAACAATGACCTCAGATAAATAATCTCCACTTGATTCAATATCTGAATTAGGTAAGAAAGATAAAATCTGTCTTAGATCGTAAAGATAATAATTCTTTTCTTCTATAGCCTTTGAATAATAGGGCTCAGATAAGAATGCAAAGACCTTGTCCATTTGTTTTAGATTGCTGAGTACCTCTTTCTGACTTAGGTAAGTTTCAACACTTACCTTCAAAAAAGTCTTCGCTAGACTAAGTTTTGACTCAACCATCTTATTCATTGACTCGTTCATATTTGGCATCATTATTGTAGAATTTTTAAGATCAGCAGGGCCATTTACCTGCCTATCACCTATAATATATATATCATTTAGTAAAGTAATTGCTGCAAGCTTTATTGAATGATCTGTTTTTTTGTATAAGTTTACAAGTTCATAAGCTGGTATGACAGCTACATCAAAGTCAAGTGTTTCTATTGATGAATAATCTTTGACTAGATCAATGGCATAGTCATTATTATCTTTCTTTGACAAGTCATCTAAAATTATTGATGCTGCAAAACTAGTGGTTTTTACGTCAATCTTGCTTGATACAGGTTTTTTTTCTACATTTATAATCTCTTTTTGTGTTTGCTCGTCTATCTTATCTTTTTTTAAACATGATGTTAATATTAGAAGAGGAATTATTAGTGCTATTATTTTTTTAAAGCTATTCACTTATATTTCTCCTATCTTCTAGAGCTCTTTCAAGGGTCAGTTGGTCAAAATATTCTAATTGTGAACCGACTGGAATTCCTTGTGCTATCTTACTTATCTTAATATCTCTACCTTTAAGTAAATTAGTGATAAAAAGGATAGTTGTCTCACCTTCTATTGTTGAAGAAATTGCAAGGATTATCTCTCTAATATCTTCATTATCAAGCCTTTCTAGGAGCTTATCTATGTTTAACTTATCTGGGCCTATATCATCTGATGGCGATATAAGTCCTCCTAAAACATGGTATTTTCCCCTATAGGCTCCGGATTTTTCAATTGCTATTAGGTTTCTTACATCTTCTACTATGCATAAGTATTCTTCATCTCTTGTAAAATCCTTGCAAATTGAGCACACATCATCTTCTGTTAAATTTCCGCAAATCTTGCAATGGTGAATCCTATTTTTAACTTCCATAAGGCTGTCTGAGAAGTCTTTTACACTTTTTATATCTTCATCGACTATACTCATGGCAAGTCTTTCCGCACTTTTTCTACCAATTGTGGGTAATTTTTGAAATTGCTCTATTAAGTTGTTTAATGATTCGGGTAGGATGGCCATTACATTAAACCAGGTATATTTATGCCACCTGTTAATCTGCCCATATTTTCTTCATTGAATTTATCCGCTTGGTTGTTTGCATCATTGATAGCAACCATGATTAAATCTTGAAGCATATCCACATCTTCTGGATCTACAACATCAGGATTAATTTTTATTGATGTAACTACTTTCTTGCCAGTCACTGTAGCTTCTACTACCCCGCCCCCTGCGCTTGCAGTAAATTCTTTTTCTTCTAATTCTTGTTGGGCTTTTTCCATTTCCTCTTGCATCTTCTTAACTTGTTTCATCATGTTATTCATATTTGGCATGCCGCCTCTAAAATTTCTTGCCATTATTTTCCTCCTATTTTATTATTAATTCATTATTAAATATATTTTGCAATTTCTCTATAGTTTTATCTTGATTTTTAGATTGTGTTTTTTCGCTAATATGTTCACTAACTACTTCAATATTAAAACTTATATCTTTTTCTAATAAATCTCTTAATTTTTCCTCAATCTCTTCTCTTTTGCTATCTAAAAAGAAAAAATAAAACTCGTCTTTAATATTAAGACTTAACTTTTCACCTATATACAAATAATTAAGACCTTCTTGATTAAATAAAGTATTTAGCATAGTCCCTGAACTTGCAACTATGATATCAATCAGAGCATTTTCCTGATCTTTAGAAAGCCTAATATATGATTTAGAATTAGATTTTTCTTCTGTTTTTTCATTAGTTATTGGAATATTTTCTTCATCTTTAGAATCTAGAGTAGGTTTTTCTATGCTAGATTCAATAGGTTTTATAACAGGTTTATAATTCTTTAATTTATTTTCTATTATATTATTTACCAAATCTATTATATTTGATTCTCTATTTCTTTCTAGTTTTGACACTCTGCTTTCTATATTATTAGTGTCTACTGTATCTATTAGCCTTAAAATAAGCACATCTAAGAGAATATCAGTATTAGATGAAAGTCTAAGTTTATTAGCATATTCGTTTAAGATATCTAAACTTGTTAAAATTCTTGATAGATCAATCTTATCAATCTTTTCCTGTATTAATTTAAGCCTTTCTTCATTTTCAAATATAGATTCATCTTCTGTAGTCTTTAGAATCATCATATCCCTATAGAAGTTTATTAGAGCTTCTAGAATATCAAGATTAGATTTTCCATCTTCTCTTATAAGTGTCAGAGTTTTTAAACTTGATTTTTGATCTTTTATGATAATTTCATTTATCAGCTTATCAATTTTTTTAAAATCTACAGACCCTAGAATGAATTCAACATCTTTTAGTTTAAATATTTTATTATTAAAAGATAAGACCTGGTCTAAGATGCTTAAAGCATCCCTCATAGCTCCTTTCGCCTTTCTTATAATTAAGTCGATGGCCTCATTTTCCATTTCTATATCTTTATCTTTTAAAATAATATTTATCTGTTCTTTTATTTTTACAGAATCAATCTTGTTAAATTCAAACTTTTGTACCCTCGACAAAATTGTTTTTGGAATCTTATCAATTTCTGTAGTAGCAAGAATAAAAACTAAATGTTTTGGTGGCTCTTCCATAATTTTAAGAAGGGCATTAAAAGCCTCTCTGGTAATCATATGGGCCTCATCTATTATGTAGACTTTATACTTTAGTTTAGAAGGTGGATAAATCACATTATCTTTTAGATTTCTAATATCATCTATTCTTCTATTACTAGCAGCATCCATTTCTACTACATCGAGTGTTGATTCATCTTCTATAGCCTTACAATTTTCGCATTCTAGGCAGGGAGAACCATCTTTGGGATGAAGGCAATTTATGGCCTTTGCAAAGATTTTGGCTGCTGAAGTTTTTCCGCAACCCCTTTCTCCAGCAAAAAGATAAGCGTGAGAAAAGTTATTGTTTATTAGCTGATTTTTTAAAACATTTACGACTTTATCTTGACCAAGAACTTCATCGAAGGTCTTTGGTCTATATTGTCTATATAAAGCTTTTGCCATACCTTTCCTTTCTATCTTATTTATTATACCATAGATTCTTATATTTATGGTAATATTTTCACTTTGCAATGTAGGATCTTTGGGGTATAGTAAGTTATTGTAGTATGGAGAGCTGTCCGAGTGGTTGAAGGAGCACGATTGGAAATCGTGTATACAGTTTATTTGTATCATGGGTTCAAATCCCATGCTCTCCGCCATGCACTAGACGGGGAACTAGCGGTGCCTTGTAACCTGCAATCCGCTACAGCAGGGTTTAATTCCTAGTGGAGGGCTTTTAGCAGATTAAAAGACTAATATATGCGGTGTTGATTGATAGATCTTACGCAACAGGAGACTGTGAACCATGTCAGGAGGGGAACCTAGCAGCATTAAGCAGCCACTTCTGTGTGCCGTAAGGCAACCTATCATGAGTCGGATATATTAGACACTATATTATGTTAATTGTTCGATGCTAGGTGTGCTTACATATACTTCAGACCAAAACTTTTTGATTGGTCTGAAGTTTTTTTATTTGCATAAAAAGTGATATAATAATTATATAAGAAACTAAGGAGGGAAAATTGATAGGAAAAAATTTTGAAAAGCTATTTAATAGACCTACGCCTAACTTAATGATAGATTCATCCCTTGTAGCAGTAGTTAATCAAGAAGATACTTTGCTTCATGCTGTTCTTGTTTTATCTAACTCAGGTTACCAAATAATACCGGTTGTAGATGATGATAACTGCGTAAGGGGTCTTATTTCAATATCAAATATAGTAACTAGTTTTGATAACTTATCTCTTTTTGATGAAGATAAACTTAATAAACTTAAGGTAAGTCAAGTTATGAATCAAAAGGTACCAATTGTTTTTGATAATTATAAGCTTGAAGATGTAATCTCGCTTTTAATAGATAATAACTTTGTATGTGTGACCCTTAAAAATGGATATTTTTTAGGAATTATATCTAGAAAAACTGTACTCGAGAGATTTACTCAAGTCGCTCATAATATAGAAAGAGAATATGAATTAGTTGAAAGAAAGTTATAAAAATAAACTCCAAATCTCTATATAAATAAAAAAGATTTGGAGTTTTTGAATTTATTTAATTTTGAAAATTGCAGAGTTATAAGGAGCTAACCTGATATCCTCCCCTCTTTTTATAAGACCATTTGTATTGCCATCTCCCATATATTTTAAATCATCAGTATTTATCAATTCTTCTAAATCATATGGAGCATTAATCTTATATTCAATATCTGTAAAGTTTGTTATGACTAGTAATTTTTCATTCTTATAAGTTCTCTCAAAGGCATATAAGCTGTAACCTTCTATATCTAATATATTAACATCTGAATCTGTATTACTTAAAGATTTATTATTTATAAATAATTGTGTTAAATCCTTATAAAAATCATTGAATTTGATTTGGTATTGGTCAAATTTTTCATAAGTAAATTCATCATATATTGAAAAAGTATCAAAATCTGCTAATTCATCCCCCATAAAGATAGTCTTGGTGGATTTTAAGCTGTATAAGAAGGTTAAAAGAGTCTTTAGCTGTTCAAATTTTCTATCATGAGAATACATCTTCATTGCAAGACTAGCTTCATTTACAATGCTATCTACATATGAAAAACCATGGATAATCTTATAAGTATCATTTGCTATCAAAGCTCTAACATAAGCTTGAAAATTTGCTCGATTTATAGGCTCTGTTTTAAATAATTCAATCATATTTTTAAATCTACTATCAAAAATATAATCAAAACTTAAATCTAAACCATCATAACTTCCATTAATTCCACCTATTGAAAAGGACTTATTTGCTCTAATTAAATCATTTATTTGGTTAATAAGTTCTAACCAATAATTATTTATTCCTCTATTCCTGTCCCCTTGCCAAAAAATCATATTTTCAGTTGATGGGAAGAAAATTCCGTCAATATTTAGTACCTTTGTATAATATTCAACTAAAGATAAAATATAAGATCTTACCAATTCTTTTGTAGGGTCAAAATTTATAGATCCAAAATAATTATATTTGATATTATCATAATCATAGTTGTATATGTTTGTTCCATCAAATCTATCTAGATAAAGAAAGTCTGGATCAAACTCAGCTATATCAAGCTCAACAATTATTCCGATTTTTTCTTTGTGTAATTTATCTATAAATTCTTTAAAGTCATTTAAATCCCCATATCTAGAGGAAAATGCAAAGTGCCCAATAGAAGAATATCCCATTTGCTTATAATTTTTATATTCACTTATTGGCATAAGCTGAACATGGGAAAAATTATTTTCTTTGGCATGTTTAACTATTTGATCATAGATTTTGGATTTGTCCTTGTTAGATCTGAACATAGCTCCTAGATGAATTTGGCATATATTTTTAGCTTCATTTTTAGATTTCTTATATTTAAATTTATAGCCTTCATCAAGAATAAAGGATGTACCCTCATCTAAATTGATTTTTTTGGAATAAGGATCTAGTTTTTTGTAAGAATTACCATCCTTATCAATAATTTCATATTCATATTCATCAAGATTTTTAGCATTTTCAATTGTTACAGAAAAGACTCCCGTGCTATATTTACGCATAGGAGTCTTTTCCCACTTATTGAAATCTCCAGCAATATAAGCTTCTTTTGCATTTGGTGCTAGAAGTCTAAAAATATAATCATTTGATTTTCTCTTATGAGCTCCAAAAAATTCATAGCCATCCGTAGATCTACCATTTAAATAATCTCTAGTATTCATTATTATTCCTTTCTTAATAATCAGTCATAAACTTTATAAGCTTTGATCATAGCCTGGGCTACTTCTATCATCATCCAATCTACCTTTTTAGACCAATCTTTATCAGTTGCATAAAGTTTTCCTATTCCATCAGTAGAAATCCCATTGTAAAACTTGCCCTCTTTATTGAGGTATTCGTTTTTCAAATGTTTTGCTACTGTATCAATGGAAGCTCTCTCATTCTTAAAGTCTGTAGCTTGATTGTATGGATCATAATCATAGGCATTGAATCCAAAAAGATTTTTCTTATTCTTGTAAAGCTCACTTGTACCATTTCCAGTTTCATGCTTGGCCATAGCCATAAGTAATATTGGATTTATTTCTACACCTTCACTAACTTCTTTAAAATCCTTTCCCAAGGACTTAAGGTTTGTACCTGCAAGGCCCCACTCTAATTCTTCGGCTGTAAAATTAGTAGGATTTAAGAGATAGAAATAATTTTTTTCTGATATTTTTGCTGAGCCCTTGTCTCTAAATTCTTCAAGGTCTTTTTTTAATTTATTAAATCTTATATCTCTCATATCTTTTAGATTGTAAGTTTCTGCTGAAATTTGCCTAAGACCATCAAGCAGAGAATCTTTTGTAGGCTTTTTAGCCTTATCAGCATAAGAAATTTTTGCAAAATTTATAAAGGATATGACTATTGCCATTAAAAATATAAGACTACTAAATATATTCTTTTTATATATCATAAGTCTCCTTTAATATATCATTATAATAAAATTATATCCTTAATGACCTAATTATCAAGATTAGAACTTTCTTGAGCCTGGTTTTACAGCTGGTATATCCTTTAAATTTTCCGGAATATTATCAGGATCCCATGCATTTACCTCTATCTTTGTAGCTGATATTATAGGGAGTCCATTTATCTCATCCTTATTTGACCTATTTACGATGGATGTTAGAGCTACTACCTCTCCCCCGCACTTATTTATTACATCTACGGTTTCAAATGAAGACTTACCTGTAGTTATTACATCCTCTACGATGATTACTTTTTGGCCTTCTTTGATGTCAAAACCACGTCTAAGAGTCATCACATTGTTTTCTCTTTCTGTAAAGATTGCATCTACACCGAGGGCTCTTGCTAGTTCATAGGCTATAATTATTCCGCCCATAGCTGGACCTACACATAAGTCTACCTTAATTCCAGCTTCTTTTATTTTTCCTGCAATTATTTCAGCCACTTCTTGACAATAAACAGGATTTTGTATAAGTTTTGCACATTGAACATATTTATCAGAATGCTTTCCACTTGATAAAATAAAATGTCCTTCTAAAAGTGCATCAGATTTTTTTAATAATTCTACAGTTCTATCCATAATTTCCTCCTATAATATTCCTATAATCTCATTTATATCAGATATATTATTATCTGCTAAATATTTTTCTAAACCATCTACTATATCAATCATTGTTTCAAGTCTTTTAAAATTAGCTGTGCCCACTTGGATGGCCTTGGCTCCGACCATCAAAAATTCAAGAGCATCTTCTACATTCATTATTCCACCCATGGCAATAACAGGAAGTTTTACAGCATTTACTACTTCATAAGTCATCCTTAGGGCTATTGGTTTAATTGCAGGACCTGATAGGCCTGCTGTTTTGTTATTAAAAACAAATTTTTTCCTTTTTATGTCAACTGCCATTGCATTAAAGGTATTTACAAGTGATATGCTGTCAGCTCCCTCACCTTCAGCAATTTTTGCAAATTCACCTATGCTTGTTACATTTGGTGATAATTTTACTATTAGAGGCTTTTTTGTAGCCTTTCTTACCTGTTTTATGACTTCTTTTGCTTTGTGAGGATCGGTTCCAAAGGCCATGCCACCTTCTTTTAGGTTAGGGCATGAGATATTAAGCTCAATCATATCGACATCGCTATCTTCTAATTTGCTTGCCCCAATTCTATAATCATCATAGGAGTGGCCTCCAAGATTAGCAATTACAACAGGTTGGTATTTTCTCATAAAAATAAGTTCATTTTCTATAAAATGATCTACACCTGGATTTTGAAGGCCTATGGAATTCATAATTCCTGCAGCTGTTTCATATATTCTTATGCCAGGATTGCCTGGATTTTTCTTAAGAGTTAGGCCTTTAGAAGATATGCCGCCAAGCTTATTTATATCTATGTAATTAGAAAATTCTTCACCAAAACCGAAGGTACCACTTGCTGCTATTACAGGATTTTTAAAGTCTACTCCAGCTATATTTACTTTTAAACTCATCCATATATCCTTTCTGCATCAAATACTGGCCCATCCTTACAGACTCTTACAAATTCTCCCTCACTGTTTTCTACTGTACAGCCTAAGCAGGCTCCAATACCACAAGCCATATGAGCTTCCATAGATATTTCGGCTTTAGCCTTGGTATTTTGATCCCAAAGGGCCTTGAGCATTGGATTTGGACCACAGGCATAAATCATGTCATATTTATCTAAATCTATCTTTTCTAAGATAAACTTATTTTCATCCCTTTCAGAACTTGTTACTATTTTATTTACAAAAGGTTTAAAATTTTCTACAAAATATGGGTCATCTGCAAAACCGGCATAAAAATCTGCTTTATTATCAAGATTTTTAGCAAGTTCTAAAAGCGGAGCAATTCCAATACCGCCTGCGACTATAGCGATTTTCTTTTCACTACTTAAAGAAAATCCATTTCCAAGTGGGCCTAGAACTGATACGTCATCACCCTCTTTTAGTCCGCCTATTAGCCTTGTAGCCTTGCCAACGACTTGGCATAGGAAAACCAGCCTATCTTCCCTTTGGTCACATATACCAAAGGGTCTAGCAAGAATAGGGTCATCTCTAAAAGAATCTGCCCTTAACATAAAAAATTGGCCAGGCTTGCCCTTAAGATTTACATCTAGACTAATTTGTAAAATACCTGGTGCAATCTCAATATTTTCAATAACTTTGCATGGTCTATATGTTTGCATTTTTAGATATTTCCTTATAAGTTTCTATTGTTTTTTCTCTAGCATATTTGCCTACATTCGTCTTGCCATCATCATAGTTCATCCAATTTTTAAGGATGGCTCTTGAAGAATTGACAACCCCTGCATTTAAATCATTTAAAAGCTTATATACATTCATAGAATCAGCAGCTTGAGCTCCAAAACCAGGGATTAAAAAGAACATATTTTTGTATCTTTCTCTGATTTTTTCTACCTCTTGGCTATGGGTAGCACCTACTACTAGGCCTACAGGTCCGTAGCCATTTTCTCCTATATATTTGTCATTTATTTCTTTTAGCCTATCGCCAATTATATAAAATAGTTCCTCACCATTTACATCTAGGACTTCAAAATCATTGGCTCCTGGATTTGAAGTCCTAAGTAAAACAAAAACTCCCTTTTCGCCGGATGCTAAATATTTTTCGTAAGGCTCAATTGAATCCATACCCATATATGGATTTAAGGTTATGAAGTCAACCTCAAAGTCTCCTTCAAAGTGAGCTTTAGCATACATTGTTGCAGAGGCTGCTATGTCTGATCTTTTAACATCCCCTATGCTTAGCAAATCATTATCCCTTAGGTAATCAAGGGTATTTTTATAAGCTAGCATGCCTTCTAAGCCATATGATTCATAATAAGCAATTTGAAGCTTATAGATAGCACACACATCTTTTGTAGCATCTATAATTTCCTTATTATAGGCAAATAGGGCATCAGATGTTGATTTTCCTTCCTTCATGGTATCAAGTATATAATCAAGAGATGTATCAAGTCCTACGCAAACAAATCCTAATTTGTCGATTCTTTCATATAGTTTATCAATTATGTTCATATTTTAAAACACCCTTTCTGTAGACTTTTTGAATTTGTCCATATAATTTCTTACCAATCATAAGTGAATTTTTAGATTTTGACCTAATATCCTCTTCTTTATAAATATAGGATTTATCAAGATCAACTAGATTAAAATCAGCAAGATAGCCTGGGGCTAATTTTCCTTTTTTAATATCCAAAATTTCTGATGGCCTGGTGGACATAATTTTTATCAGTTGGTTTAGGGAAATAAGACCAGATTTTACCAAAACTTCATAGCAAGTTGAAAAGGATGTTTCTATTCCTATAAAGCCTGGGGCTCCATTTTCCTTTTCTTCTTTTGAATGAGGGGCATGGTCTGTCGCAATTGCATCCACATAGCCTTCTTTTATCATTTCTAGTAAAAATAGCCTATCCTCCTCTTTTCTAATTGGAGGATTAACCTTCATTTCACCTCTGGATTTTTCGCTAAAGTATAAGTGGTGGGGTGTTACTTCACAAGTTATTTTAGCCCCTAGGTCCTTGAAATATTTTATAGCAGTCATTGCACCCTTTGTTGATACATGAGAGAAATGAACTGGCATATCAAGCTTATAGGCATAATAGCAATCCCTAAGGGTCATGGCATCTTCCGCAACTTCATAATCTATAGCTGATACGCCTGCCACTTCTTCATGAAGGGTCATGTTTACTCCTAGCTCTCTTGCCTTAAGCATAGCCTTATACATAACTTCCCCATCATCAACCCCGTGGCCATCATCAGAGATAAATTTAACTGAGTGAGGCATGGTATCAAGATGATCTAGACTTTTCCCATCAAAATTTTTGGTGATAGTGTAAACTTGGTCAATACCGATTAAATCAAGTTCTTCCGCTCTTTTTATTATATCTTCATAGACTTCTCTTGATGATACAGTAGGCTTGGTGTTACCCATAAGGAGGACATTTGTCACTCCTCCTTTTAGGGCAGCAAGAGAGCCTGTTTTCAGGTCTTCTTTGTAGGTAAAACCTGGGTCTCTAAAATGTACATGAAGGTCTGTAAAAGATGGTATAAGGGCTAGGTTTTGGCAGTCAATTATCTCATCAGCCTCATCCCTAGAAAATTCTTCTACGATTACCCCATCTTCAACAAAGATTTCTTCACGTGTAATCTTTACATCATCAAATCCATAAAAATTTGTAAAAATTTGCTTCATTTTATTCTTCCACATCGTAAATGTGTCCACAAAAGGCACATTTATATGTTTTTTCTTCTCTATTTATCAAAATAAACTCACTAGACACTTCTCTTTCGCTAGTTGATACACATTTTGGATTCTGGCATGTTAAGATATCAACAGCCTTTTCAGGAAGTTTGAGCTCAAGTTTTTCAATTACTTTTTCATCCTTAATGATATTAACTGTAGCTGTTGGATCAATTATTGAAACAGCATCTAAGTTTATTTTGATATTATTTGCAATCTTTAAAATATCTTTTTTGCCAAATCTGGTTGAGCTTGCATTTAATATTATTGCTATTTCGCTATCTAGGTCTTCTAAATCTAATAATTCGTAAATTTTCATACCTAGACCTGCTCTTATATGATCTATTACAATTCCATCTTTTATACTAGTAATCTCAAGCATTGTTTGCCTCCAAAAGTTTTATAATTAGTGCCATTCTTACATACATACCAAATTTAACTTGTTTAAAATATACTGCTCTTGGGTCGCTATCTACTTCTTTTGCAATTTCATTAACCCTTGGTAGTGGGTGAAGGACTATCATGTCTTCTCTTGCTTGGCTCATTTTTTCCTTATTTAAAAGATATGAGTCCTTAAGCCTTGTATATTGGGCATCTGAATAGAATCTTTCCTTTTGAATTCTTGTCATGTACAATATATCAATCTTATCTATTACTGCATCAAGAGATCTGACTTCTTCATATTCATTGTTTTCATCAAAAACTTCTTCTTTTACATATTGAGGAAGTTTTAATTCATCAGGTGATATAAGGATGAATTTATTATTTGAAAATAGGTTTAAGACCTTGATAAGTGAGTGAACAGTCCTGCCATATTTAAGGTCACCGCATATACCTATTACATGGTTATCAAGACTTTCCTTATAATTTGAAATTGTTAGGATGTCTGTAAGGGTTTGAGTTGGATGTTGGTGGCCCCCATCACCTGCATTTATTATTGGACAATCAGCAGCAAGACTAGCAAGGTAGGCCGCACCTTCTTGAGGGTGGCGCATGGCTATTATATCTGCATATTGGCTTACAGTTCTAACTGTATCTTGTAAGCTTTCTCCCTTAGTTGTTGAAGAATTGCTAGAGTCTGAAAAACCTATTACAGAACCACCTAATCTTAGCATAGCTGATTCAAATGATAGTCTTGTCCTTGTTGAAGGCTCAAAAAAAAGAGTCCCCAATATCTTCCCATCTGCATAATGAGAAAAATCGGTAGGACTCTTATAAATATCATTTCCTAGTTCTATAATTTCAAGTAAATCTTCTTTTGACAAATCGTGCGAATTTAATAAATTTTTTATAGAAATCATATTCATCTCCTTGGATTTTTTAAAACTATACCAGGAAATTTTTATCTGTCAAAATTATAACTCGCTTATTAAATCAGAAATTGATTTTGTAGTGACCTTATCCCTATCAATGCCTAAATCATCGAGTATTTCATCGATTTTTGATTGGTTAGTAAATTCAATCTCTAGATATGGATGAGGATAGGTTGCCTTATCCCAAGTGTCAATATCAAATCTTTGACCCTTATATCTATAGGATATTCTTTGCTTTTGGCCCTTATATTTTATCTTCACGCCAATCCTATCTAGGATTTGGGTCATCATAGTTACAGAATCAATTCTTGTTGTAAATTCGTTGTTAATCCTTACATCTTCGGAATTTTTCATCTCTTTGAAGGTAAGCTCAATTGATTCTCGCTTTCCTTCAATATAAGTTTCCCTTATCCTAAGATAGCCTGTGTCAAAGTCTTCAGAATTTTTTGGAGCAAAAGTGTAATTTACTTGTTTTTCTTCAACAATCTTTTCCGCCCCTAATTCAATTAGTTCTTGTTCAAGTTTTTCTGGTATTATATCTAATACCTTTATTTCTATTTCTCTTTGCATTATTTAATCCTCACTGGCTTAAAATCTATGTAATCGCCCGAAGCACACACAAGATTAATGCCATCTATATTCCCTTCTCTTATAAGTCTATGACCACTTCCATGGAGGTGTCCATAGATAATTGTATCAGTATTGTAATTTTTTGCCAAATCAAAAAATTCATTAAGACTTCCATCGCCATTTATTGGTGGGTAATGAAAGTTAATGATTAACTTTTTATCTTGTCTGGAAGATTCTATGGAATTTTGAAGCCTTAATAATTCTCTAGCAAATATCTTCTCATCATGGTCATCAAAATCTCTAGAATCTCTTGATATCCAGCCCCTAGTACCACATATTATATAGTCTTCTATTTCAAAGGAATTGTTTTGCAAAAATTCGATAGTTGAAAAACCAAGCTGGTTGAGCTTATTTAAGGAAGACCACCAATAATCGTGGTTGCCCTTCATTAAAATTTTCCTTCCAGGAAGCTTTTCTAATTTTTCAAGGTCAATTTTTGCATGATCAATATCCATTGCCCAAGAAATATCGCCAGGAATTAAGACTGTATCTCCATCTTTTATTAGCTTATTCCAATTATTAAAAATTTTCTCTTGATAATTTTTCCAAGCATCGCCAAAGACTTCCATAGATTTTTCTTCTGTGTAGTCTAGATGCAAGTCTGCGATAGCATATATCATCTATCCTCCAAATTTATTACTTTTACTTCAATATTTTCACTTAAGAAAAATTCTTCCTCTCTCCTATGGCAGGTAAAATAGACTATTTGCTTATCCCTTGCCATGTCAAGAAGAACGAATAAAAATCTGATCAATCTTTCAATGTCATAATTAATAAAGGCATCATCAAATATCATAAAAACTTGTCCAAAGCTCTCGTTAACTAGGTTAAGCTTTAAGGCAAGATTTAATTGGTCAAAAAAGCCCTGAGATAATTGATTTAAATCAAAAGAATTAAAATTTTTATCTCTAATATCAATATTTAGGTCAGAATCATAGGAAACCTTAAAATTATTCCTGCTAATACTTGTAATTAAAGAATTAATTTTTCTATTTAATTTTGCCATATCATTTTTGTTTTCATCAGCTATAGCTAAAATAGTTGTTTTGGCAAGGTCGATTGCTTCTTTTTCTCTTACAATTTCTTGAAATTTACCCTCTAAATATTTAAGCTCATCTTTATAATCAACTTCTTTTCTTAGCTTATTATCAATTAATAAAAGTTCTTTCTCCCTAGCGTTAAGAAATATTTTTAAGTTTTTAATTTCTTTATCTAAGCTATCAATCTCTTCCTGAGCTTTTATATTGTCGTAAGATTCAAAATCAAAATCGTATTCTAAGTCATGATCTAGAGCTGTTAGGTCTTGTTTTTTTATAATTGATACAACTTCTTCTATTTTTTCTTTTTCTTCTAATAAGGACTTGTATTTTAAAAATCTCATCCTTAGCCTATTATACTCAGCTAAGTTATTTACTCCAAGTCGTATAAAATCAGGCTCGACCTTCTCTTTTCTATCCTTAAATAAGAAAAATAAAGTAGGAATTATAAGCAAAAGCAAATAGAGCTTTCTTGTAAAAATACTAAGACCGATTATTAATAATAGAAAAATATAAAATACATAGATATACCTAATAGAGACTTGGTCTTTTTGATAAATTTCTATGTCTTCAAAATCCTCGCTCCTGTAGGATTTTAGATCTTCATATTTTTTTAGGTCTTGATCAAGTTCATATAACTTATCTGCCCATTTTTTATAGTCCTTGTAGTTTTGGTCAGACCTTAGTGAATTGAATATTTCATTCTCATTTTTTAAATTTTTATATTTTTCTTCAAGCTTAATAAGTTTTTCCCTATTTATATTTAAGTTTTCAAATTCTTTCCTAAATTTTAGCTTAAGACTTCCTATTTCATTTAAGGACTCTTTAATCTCTGTGATTTTTTCTTTGATTTTGTAATAGGGCTTGGTGTAGGCCCTTTCTGTTCCAAGGTCTGCTTGCTTTTTATCTAGGATTTCTATAGCGCCTTTAATAGAAAAATTATAGTCAATATCCTTGCTTGCTAGCTTTTCTATTACTTTTTTCTTGCTATCAGCAGATGTAACTTGCATCTGGTAGGAAGATATAAAATTTTTATAGAGATCATAATCCAAATTTAAGAAATATTTCCCAGGATAAGCTAGGTCACTGGCTTTAGTGTCAAGCTCTAATCCTTTGCTAAGGTTATAAATCTTGTAGGCACCACTATCAAAATCCCTATCAAGTCTGAAATTCTCCCAATCCTTATAAATAATTAAGCTACCAGCATAGATATAGGCTTCTTTGGGCCTATATATTTCTCTTTTTGATGAAAAACTAATTCTCTGCTTGCCCTCATCGAAACCATAAAACATCCCCTCAATGAAATTTTTAATAGTAGACTTACCCGACTCATTTAGGCCATAAATAAGATTAAATTCCTTATCTAATGTAATTTTCTTATTTATAAATTTACCAAAGGCCTTTATATTTAATTCCTTTATATATAAGTCAGTCATTTTGGCTCCTAAATAAGGCTTCTAGGCCTAAATCTAAGGCTCTACTAGATATTTCATCATCTTTGCCCTCAAATTTCTCTAAAAATTTTGAAAGAATTGAATTAGGATAAAGACTTGCAAGTTTTTTATAATCAATTTGCTCATTTATTTTTAAATCTATATCGTAAGCATTAACATTTTTTCTAAAAGAATTTAGAGAGATGTTCTTGTCTGTCCTTAGTCTTAAAAAATTTATCTTATCTTCTAACTTAGAATTAATATAATCAACCAAGTCATCTTGATTATTAAAATCACTTGGGTCTATATTTAAATCATAAAATTTCATTAGCGATGAATCTACATAAGAAACCTTTCCCTCATCATATTTAATATAACCAAAGTCATAAAGGTCGCTATAATCCATAGGCTCGATTGCTCCTGCATAATAAATATTATCATAAAGCTTATCTCTCTTGTGAATGTGACCTAAGGCTACATAGTCAAAGCCAAGATTTTTAAGCTTTCCTATATCTAAATTTAAGTATGATGAGTTTTTATTATAGACATCCCCGTGGACAAGTAAAATATTAAAATATGAATCTTCTAAATCTATATCATAAGGAAAATCCTTATTATAAATCCTATCCACGTATGAAAGTCCATAAACTCTTATATTATCGATCTCAAAATAAGAAAGATCATCGTCCCAAAAAATGTGTAAATTATCTGGTTTATTTTTTAGATAAAGATAATTATCCCTTCCTATATAATCGTGATTTCCTGCAACATAAAAGACATCTTTTTTAAAAGCACCAATTTTTTCAAATAGGTCTTTGTAATCATTTAGGGTAAAATAATCCCTCTCGTAAAGGTCTCCGGCAATTAAAATAAAATCAGCATCTTGGTTCTCTTCTAAGATTTTATAAAAAGATTCTTTATTTTTCTTTCTGATGAGAGAAGATAGGTCTGATTTAAAATTTAAATTATCTGCCAGATGAACATCTGCTAGATGGATAAATTTCATATTAGGTTGACACTTTCTATAAGTCTTTTGCCATCTTCAATCTTATAAACTGTAAGTGATCCATTATCTATCCAAAATGATGGCCAATTATCAAGATCTTTTAATATCCAAAATAGTGATGATCTTATGGCAATCCCGTGGCTTATTATTAAGATTGTCTTATCTTCCTTGGATTTTTCTTCAAGAAAATCTCCTACTCTTTTTATTACATCAAGCCTTGATTCACCATTTGGATATTTTAGGCCAAAATAGTCTGACTTTTCCTTTATAAAAAATTCCTTTTCATTTTCTCTTACATCAACAAGGCTTCTGCCCTTAAAGTCGCCAAAGTTCATCTCATTTAAGCGTCCATCGCTTTTGTAATCTTTATAGCCCAGGTAGTCCGCAGTTTCTTTTGCCCTATAAAGGTTTGATGTGTAAACTTCATCTATTTGATAATTTTTAAGTAATTCTTTTGTCCTATCTAATATGTATAGGCCACTTTGTTCTAATTTTGTCTCATCAATAGAGTAGACCATCTTCATATTAGCTTCTGTTAATCCGTGTCTTACTAAAATAATTTTCATAATTCACCTCCCTATAATTATAGCAAAGATTCAAATTTTATCTAGGAATAAAAAGAAAAAAGACGGAAAATCCGCCTTATTCTCCACTGCTCATGGCCTCAGCCATGTCGATATTTTTAAGTTTATTGTGTACATATATAAGCATAATCATTGATAGGATAAGGGTTATGGCCGCACTTACTATGAAGCTTATAGGGTGAAGCTTATAGGAAAGCATAATATCTCTTGGAGCAACCAGGTCAATTATATACCTAAACATTAGATAACCTAACAAATATCCACCTCCTATGCCTATAAGGCTTAGGATAAATATTTCCCTATAAATATAGGCTGTAACTTCTTTTGGATAAAAGCCTAGAACTTTTATTGTTGCAAGCTCTCTTTTCCTCTCGCTTACATTTATATCGGTTATATTATATAAAACGACACTTGCAAGCACTGATGAAACTAGGGTTATTACAACTATTACTAAGTTTAAATTAGCAAGCAAGGCATCCATTGATTCATAGGCTCTGCTTGTATTTATTACTGCAAGAATATCGTCAATATCTTCTAATTTCTGGGTAATTTTATCGGGATCACCCTTTATATAATCTGCATTTACCCTTAGTTTATTAGAGGTCAAATCTTCATAATAGTCCTTGGAAATATATAGATAATCTCCTACATAATTTTCTGTAATTGCTCCTATCTCAATTTCTATTAATTTCTTATCAACTTCTACCTTTATCTTGTCATTTTCCTTCAATTTAAGCTTTTTGCTAGCATTTTTTGTAATTACAGCCTTAGCTTCTTTTAAATTTATAGGATTACTTTTATTTTTTCTTAAAGATACGAAATCATTAAACCTAGCCATATCCTTAGGTATTATAATTGATAGATCAAGGTCTGTGCCATTTCTATTTAGACTTGCACTTTCATTTCTAATCTCAAGCCTCTTATCTTTTTCTATCAAATCATCGAAAGCTTTCCTATCTGACTTTTGATCTAGGATTGCTATTGACTGGTAGTGAAAGAGTTCATTTTGTTGAATAGCTGATGTATCCTTTAAGGAATCAATCATTGCAAAGCCGAAAAATATTAGGGCTGTGCATCCTGCTACTCCAAAGAGGGTCATAAACATCCTTGACTTATACCTAAATAGGTTCCTAGCTGTTATTTTTTGCATGAAGGAAAGTCTCTTCCAAATCGGCCTTATCTTTTCTAAAAGGATTTTAGATCCTTTTTCCGGTGCCTTTGCCTGAAGTAACCTTGCTGGGGACTCGTTTACTGTTTCCTTAGAGGTGAAAAATACTGTTAAAGCTACTAAACTTGCTGAAAGAATTACAGACCCTATAATCAAAAGAAGCGATGATGTGAAGCTCATATTTATTATAGAAAAACCTGTTGAATAGGCCTTAAATATTATCCCCGCTATTAGATACCTTGCCAAAATCCCACCTATTATTGACCCTATCAAAGTAGGTATCAAACCATAAATATAGAATCTCCTGGCTATTAATTTATTTGAATAGCCCAAGGATTTTAGACTACCATTTATTAGCCTTTGCTCCTCTATATATCTTTTCATGGTTGTAAGGGTAACAAGCATGGCTACCATGTAGAAAAATACAGGAAATACTAGGGATAATTTGTCCATATTTAGGGAGTTTTGATAATAAGTATCTATACCCTCGTTATCAAAGATTGTACTCACCTTATATTCAGGATCTGTAAGCTTTAGAAGGGTTTCCTTTTGATCTTTTATATTTTCTTCGCCTTCTTCTATATCATCTAAGGACTCTGCTTTTTTATCTTCAAATTCCTTAAGACCCTTTTCATAATCAGCTTTTGATTTTATAAGGTCCTTGTAGGCTTTTTCTAATTCATTTGCGCCCTTTACCCTATTTTTTTCAAGCTCATCTAGGCCCTGATAATATGATGTCCATCCTCTGTTGATTTCTGTTTGCTTACTATTTACTGTTTTTTGAGCCTGGTCAA
This sequence comes from Anaerococcus sp. NML200537, assembly GCF_026131715.1. Classification (NCBI taxonomy): domain Bacteria; kingdom Bacillati; phylum Bacillota; class Tissierellia; order Tissierellales; family Peptoniphilaceae; genus Anaerococcus; species Anaerococcus sp. NML200537. The sequence goes on from NZ_JAMXSL010000002.1 coordinate 71,182, forward strand.
GTTTTGCTGCTCCTGATTTTTTCTCTTCTTCAAACTTAGCTTTTCCTTGGTTGTAAGTAGCAAGGGACCTATTCAATTCAGCTTCCTTTTTCTTGATTTCTTCAAGGCCAGCTAGTAGGGGTACCTTTTGCTTAGCTATTTCTTCTTCAAAATCATCAGAATTAGCCAGGCCTAATGTATCAAGTCCTAATTCCGTCTGATTTTCATTAGAATCTGGTAATTGACCATTAACTTGTAAAGATTCTTTAAAAGAAGCATCTATCTGACTTAGACCATTTTCTATTTCTTGCCTTTTGCTTGAAATTTCATCTTGGCCTGCCTTAATCTTTTGATAGGATTCATTTAACTTTTCTTCATTTATTTTAATCTCTTCATCATATTTATTTTTTGAATTTTCTAATTCAAGCTTGGCCTTATCAAGCTCTGCTTGACCTGTAATTAAGTCATTTCTTGCCTTAGATAACTTAGCCTTAGCATTTTCAATTTCTCTATGATATTTTGCTTTTTCTGTCCCGTATTTACTAAATCCATCATCAATTTTTATCTTAGCATCTTTTAAATCTTTTTCTGTATCAGATATTTTTTCTCTAGCATCAGATAAGTCGCCCTCGGCCTTATTTATCTTATCATTAGCTTCAGTTTTTATCTTCTCTAATACTTCCTTTGGTCTAGAGAGGATGGCCTTATCTATGGTATCCTTCTTATCTTTTACAATTTTTTTGTATTCATTACTTGTTTTATTTAATTCTTCAGTAGTTTTATAAGAAATATTTACTTCATCAAATTCTTCTTTTTCAAAATTTTCTTCTGAAATAAAGGCAAGGCCAGCTATTTCTTTTTTGCCTACTGGAGATATTTCTTTCATATCTTCAAGAAATCTCTGGCTGGTATTAAAAAATCCAACAACTTTATATTTTGTATTTTTAAGCTTATTAGTATCCTTCTGCTTGTCATTTATATAGGAAAAATCTACATAGTCGCCAATCTTATAAGTAGATTTTAAGGCCTTATCTAGAATTATTTCGTTCTTTGCCTTTAACTTTTGACCATCGACCATATCTATTTTTTCAAAATTCTTATCAAAAGATTTTATTCTTATAATATTATCCTGATTTTCTAAATCTATGATTTTTATAAAGGAAATATCTTTGATATCATCATCATTTTCTAAAAGAATCTGATCTTCATAATCCATTGGATAAGTTGACCTTACTATTATATCGGGATGTTTATAGATATTAAGTGACTCGTCAAGGCTTTTTCTCATAGATGGGCCTGTTAGATTCAGGCCTACAATTATCATCGTTGCAAGACCAACCATGACTCCAATTGAAAATACCTTTCCTAGGGTTGTTTTCATATCCCTTATTATATTTTTATAAAAAGTATTCATCTTACCACTCCAGTTCTCCAACTGGTCTTGGGTTTTCATTGCTATATGCTTTCAGGATTTTCCCATCTTTTAGTTCTATTACCTCATCAGCCATTGGCTTAATAAGGGAATTGTGGGTTATTATTATAACTGTTGCTCCAAGCCTTCTTGAAGCATCTTGTAAGAGTTTTAGGATATTTTTTCCCGTTTTATAATCAAGAGCACCTGTAGGCTCATCACATAATAAAAGCTTAGGATTTTTAGCTAGAGCCCTTGCAATTGCAACTCTTTGCTGTTCTCCTCCAGATAATTGTGACGGAAAATTTTCATACCTAGAATTAAGACCTACCTCATCTAAGACCTCTTCTGCCACTAGGGAATCTTTTGATAATTCGCTAGCTAATTCAACATTTTCAAGGGCTGTGAGATTTGGTATAAGATTATAATGTTGGAATACAAAACCAACGTCATCACGCCTATAGGTGGTAAGGTCTTTATCATTTAATTTTGATAGGTTTTTACCATCAATTAATATATCTCCGGAACTTGCTTGCTCCATTCCGCCTATTATATTTAGTAGAGTAGTCTTACCAGCACCTGATGCCCCAACAATTATAAGAAGTTTCCCTTCATCAAGGTCAAAACTTATATTGTCGTTAGCAACTATCTCGCTGGTACCAGACTTGTATTTTTTGCTCACATTTTTTAAACTTATATAAGACATAATTATTCCTTCCTGTCTATATCATATATGTATTTATACCCATTTTTAGCAAATATAAAAGAGCCCTATGGCCCTTAAATATTTTTATATTTTTCTCTAACTTCATTGATTTTCCCGCAAGTCATCTTACCTTCTGGACAAGGTCCTCCAATGCATGATGGACCTGCATTGGCAAAGATATTTGGATAAATCCCTTTGACAAGCTTAATCATCTGATCAGAAAGCTCTCGTATCTCCCACTGGGCCCTGTTACATGACCTTAAGGAGAAAAAATGAAGAAGGGTTCTAGCATTCATGGTAAAGACAATTTTAGTCTCGCAAGCATTAGGAAATACATACCTTGCATCTTCTATAGCCTTCTTGCTAGCTTGTCTTTTTGCTGTCTTTTCATCCAGTCCTTCTGATATAAAATCTTTAAAATGCTTATCAAATAAGATATCTGTAAGCTTATCATAGGCTTTTTGATCTTCTTCCATAGCCTTTATATAAATTTCAGTTGCTTCAGGGTTTTCCTTTATGTGGGGTGGGATTATGTATTCAAAACCATCTAATTTGACATATCTTTGAGATTGCTGAGAATAGGAAGCAAGCCTATGGCGGACGAGTTGGTGGGTTAAAGTCCTAGATACTCCCTCAACTGCAAAGGTAAAGGAAATATGCTCAATTGGAGACATATGACCCATGCTTGCAAGCATCTTTACATATTTGGCGATAGCTTCTTCATCTTGCTTTTTAGAAATTTCATCCACCCCAACTGGAGAATAGCAAAGCTTACCAGCCTGAGCTATTGTCTCTTCTCCATTTGGTGTATAATTTAATAATTTAACTTTTAACTTAGCTTCTGTCATAAAATACCTTTCTCTTCTAATCTAATTCTATTATACCATTTTAAAAACTCAGTATTTTATCCCCTAACTAAAAGTTTTTTGTAGGACTTATCTATCAAGATTGCTCCAAGTGGTGCTGTAATTAAAATCCCAAGCACTGCTACAGATAAAATTGCAAGGCCAGATGATAAGCCATTAGCAAGGGCAACTGAACCGATAGCAGCTTGGACAGTAGCCTTTGGCATATAAGAAAAAATAGTAAATAACTTTTCTTTCTTATTAAGATCAGAAAATCCTACAGCAATAAAGACTCCAATAGCCCTAATTATTAGGCCTAAAAATATTAAAATTATCCCATAAAATCCTACTTCAGTCATATATTTTATATCAACCTCAGCGCCAACTAGGACAAATAAAAGCACTTCTGCAAATATCCACAACTTAGCAAATTTATCTGAAAGTCTACTAACTAGGGCATCCGTAGCCTTTATTTTATAGGAGCTAGCCATAGCAATAACTGCAAGTAGTCCTGAAATTGGAACAAGATTTTTTAATAAGCCTTCCATACTTACGAGCAGAAATGAAATACCTAAAATAATAATAACCTTGCTAGAGTTTCTGATATAGGCTCCTTTTTTAAATTTCATTTCAAAGAAATAATAAAGCAAAAATCCAATTAAAATTCCGACTCCTATGCCAAGTATTATTGAAATAGGTACCTTTATAAGAGATCCAGCTGAAAAACTTCCACCCTTAGCCATAGATAAAAATGATGAAAAAAGAACAAGGACAAAGACATCATCACAAGATGCCCCAGCGAGGATCATCTGAGGGATAGATTTATCTTTACCATAGCCCTCATCAATCAATTTAACCATCCTAGGTACGACTATGGCAGGAGAAACAGCTCCCATCACAGCCCCCATAAGGAGTCCATCAATAAGATTCAAGCCTAAAACCATAGGTGCAAATATTGCGTAGGCCAATATTTCAAATGATGCTGGCAAAAATGACAAAAGAACTGCAGATGTACCAACCCTCTTAAGGTCAGAAATATCTAGTGAAAGGCCAGCCTTAAGCAAGATAACAATAAGGGCAATGGTCCTTAAATCTGATGAGATTGCCAGTGTGTTTTTATCAATCAAATTTAAAAGCTCTGGCCCAAGGATAATCCCTGTTAAAAGCATGCCAATAATAGCAGGCAAGCCTATTTTCTTAAAAATACTAGCAAGACTCATTCCCACTAGTAGGATAAGTCCTAAAGATAAAATCATAATACCTCCTTAATTTCCTAACAAAAAAAGCTGACACCCCTACAATCAAGTAGAAGTCATCAGCTTTCGCGTTTTAGATTCTTTAGATTATAATCACGGGAGAACTTCATTCCCTAAAATAATTATATGCAAATTCAAATTAAAATCAAATATTTTTAATCAGTAAGTGTAAAAGTTTTGCCTAAGTCTTCTGACTTATAAATATTTATATTTCCATTAATGTCTTTGCACCTAAGTAAAATAGTCCCATTCTCACTAATATCCCCGCTAATATCAGGACTAGTATCTGGAATTTCTGAAATAAAATTTAATTTATTATCTAAAACTTCAACGAAAAACCACCTTGACCTCGCTCCTGCCCTATCAACTTCAACAAGACCATAAGGTGAATTTGCTATTAATTTTGCATCTCTTAGACTGAAATCTTTTAAAATTTCTTTTTCACTAAGACAAGATTCAGACTTTTCATCTGCTAATGATTTTTGACTTTTGATAATTTGCTTGTCCTTATCAAAATAGATTTCAAGCTTATCTTTTACTTGATCATTTGAAATATTACTGATATCCTTAAAAATTTTCTTTGAATCTTCAAAATCAAGCTTATCCATTGTGATGAATTTTTTCATATAAATTTCATAATCATCATCAAGCCAGCCTTCATTTAGTATATAATATTTTTCCTCTTGATATGTAAAAGGCTCATTATCCTTAAAAGCAAAAATGCTCATTATTAGTATAAAGTATGCCGACAAAAGCATTATGCCAATCAAAACTAGACTTATAAACATCTTTACATAAAAGTTTATTTTAATATTAGTGAATTTGTATATAAAAATAATCTGATAAGCAAAAAATCCAAGCTCAGATAAAATAAGAAGTAAATTATTAAATATAGGTATAAAGTCAAGCTTAGCACATAATATAAAGATACAAAATATAAGAGGAAATGACAATATGTAAAAAACTATTTGTAGTATTATTTTTTTATCAATCATTTTCTTCATAATTTTTATATACCTAAATTTAATTCACTGAAAACTCAATTTTTTATTTATACTAAATAGAGCGGTAGAAACAAATAAATATAATATTCCTGCAACAATATTTAAGTTCATTCTGTATATAAAAATCAAAACAAGTAAGATTATATTCACAAGCAAAGAAGGAATTATAGATTTTAAATTTTTCATTCCAACTTCTATATCTTTATTAATATTTCTTATATTTCCTGATTTATAATTGGGAACTATCCTATGACTAAAAATTAAAATTATATTTTCGCTAGCAAGTATATATATGATAAATTTAAAAACTAATTTAGAGTTAAAATCACTATAACTTGTCAAGGCAAATTTATCTCCTAAAATCAATAAAAAATATAATATCAAAATAAAAACCGCAAGAAATAAAAGGGTAAAAATATTTTTACTAAGTATGTAATCAAATCTTTTATTTCTATTGTCTAAATTTTTAAATTCTTTATAAAAAAGACCATCTGTTGTAATATATCTAAAAATTGAACTTGTAAGAACTCCAATTCCCAGACAGAATATCCATTTAGGCATCATTAAAAATGTAAAAATAAATAAAAATACCAAGCCAAATATAAAGCAAAAAAGGTCATGACTACCATCTTCTATAAAAAATTTCCTAACTGTATTCTTAAAAACCATACTACCCTTTCTAATTGTCCAGCTTATCTTAATATAATTTGTAAAATTTAAATATGTAAAGAGCTTGGGAAATCCCAAGCCCTATAAGCTATATTGAACCATCCCTTTCCCAGAATCTTTGCTTAGTTAAGTTTTCTATAAACTTATCAATTTCCTTCATGTCCTTACTTACAATAACTCCAGGAGCCTTCTGTTGGTCTTTATCTAAAATTTCCTCAGGATTTCCTATTAACCATATTGGTTTATAGTGTTTGAAAGTCTCATCTACAAATTCTCCAACATTTTTACTAAAGTCTTTAGAAGGTTTTTCAGGAACTACAACTATAAGGGCATCTTCTAGAACTGGATGGATTGTCTCATACCTATGGTCTACCTTTTGTCCATCTTTTGTATCCTTAAGATTGCCTTGGATAATTTCTGCCTTTGCCTTAGAATCTTTTATCTTCTTTACTAGAGATTTAAAGTCAAAATCATCATCATTATCAGAATAAATACCAACTTTTAAGGTATCTGGCTTAAAGATTGTATTGGCTTGAGCAAATTCTGGCATCTTTACTTTCTTAGCTTCCTTACTTGGCTTAATGCCAACAGGATCAAAACCACGATCAGCGTCTGGCTTATCTGCTCCAACATTTTTAGCAATTTCTTCTGCCATTTTCATATCTACATTGGCAAACATATCTACCACATTTTGCCTAATTTCTTCTCTTTGGACCTTTGATAGTTCAAAAGAAAAGGCATTTATAATATGTTCTTGCTCAACCTTACTAACTGACTTATAGAAGGCTGTAGCCTGGCTAAAGTGGTCTCTAAAACTATCATCTCTTGCCTTTATTACTTGACCATCAATTTTTTCTTGATAGTGCTCATAGCCACCATTTTCTGGGCTTTCATAATATGGAGATTGGTCATCTATAGTTGATTTATGGTAGGCTACTGGACCCTTATTTATCATATGTTGGTGCCAGCCATCTCTTTGGTTATTATGAACTCCAACTATTGGTCTATTTATTGGAATTTGTGCAAAGTTTGGTCCACCTAGCCTCAATAACTGAGTATCAGTGTAGGAGAAAAGTCTGCCTTGTAACAGTGGGTCATTTGAAAAATCAATTCCAGGTATTACATTGCCCGGATTAAAGGCAACTTGCTCTGTTTCTGCAAAGTAATTATCTACATTTCTATTAAAGATCATTTCTCCAATTTTTACCTTTGGAATATCTTCTTCTGGCCAAACCTTGGTTGGATCTAGGATATCAAATGGGAAGTCATGCTCTTTTTCAACAGGAAGAATTTGAACACAGAAATCCCAAACTGGGTAAGAGCCTTCATCAATGGCATCATACATATCTTTTCTTTGACTGTCTGGATCGTTACCAGATACCTTTAAGGTTTCATCCCATACTCTTGAGTGAACTCCTAGTTGTGGATTCCATTGGTATCTGACAAAGCATGCCTTACCTTCTTTATTTATCCATCTAAAAGTATGGACTGCAAAACCATCAACCATGCGTAGACTTAAAGGAATTGCCCTATCACTCATTTGCCACATAACCATATGAGCTGACTCTTGGTTACGAGTTACAAAATCCCAAAAAGTATCATGGGCTGATTGGGCTTGAGGTACTTCTGTGTCTGGTTCTGGTTTGACAGCATGGACAAAGTCAGGAAATTTTATCGCATCTTGGATAATAAATACTGGCACGTTATTTCCAACTATGTCGTAATTTCCTTCTTCGGTATAAAATTTTATAGCAAAACCACGCACATCACGAGGTGTATCTGTAGAGCCCCTAAAGCCTGCTACAGTAGATATCCTTGAAAATAATGGAGTTTCTTTGTTATGGCCTGAAAATAGGCATGCTTTTGTGTACTTACTCATATCCTTGGTAGATTTAAAAATACCATGGGCACCTATACCACGAGCGTGAACAATTCTTTCAGGAATTCTCTCATGGTCAAAGTGCATGATTTTTTCTCTTAGGTGAAAGTCTTCAAGAAGAGTAGGTCCTCTTCTACCAGCCTTAAGGGAAAATTCATCTTCAGCCATCTTAAGGCCCTTATTAGTTGTAAAAGCCTTCCCCTTATTATCAACCTTATTTTTTTCCAAGTCTTTAATCTTGGCATTATCCTTAACAGCTTTTACCTTTTCAGCTCCTTCTGGTGTCAAAGGTGCTTTAATAAAATCATGTTGACCTTTATCATTCTTTTTTGCCATATTTTCCTCCTATTAATTTCTCTCTCAATTAGTGTTTACCCATTTTCCATCAAAATATGCGAAAATAGATAAATAAAAAATCCAGTTGAAAAACTGGACTTAAATTTCATATATATGATGCTTAGTAAACTTTTTTTGGTAATAAATGGATCTATTAAGTCAAGGAATTCTCTAATTTACTGGTGTCACAATTGATATTACAAGCTATCTTATAAAAATTATGCCTTAATACTTTCCACATAAGTGCAAGCTGGATAATTAGTACAGCCTAGAAAAGATCCATACCTGCCAGTTCTTATCTCTAGAGGACTTCCACATTTTGGGCAAAGCTTGATATTTTCATCCTTCTCTTCTTTCATATCTAGCTTAGCTTCCTTTTCTTTGATCTCTTTCTTTATAATTTTAGGATTTGATTCTTCCACTTTCTCAATCTTTTTGGCTGGGGAATTTTTTATCTTATTTGAAGGATCTGTTTGGGCTTTCAGCTTATTTTTCTTAGCTTCTTTTATATTTTTAACATGATCTCTGTTGCTTATATTTAGCCTATTTCCCTGGATTATTTCTAAAATCTTTTCTAACTCAGCTGTATCAATTATCTCTTCATTAGATAATTTTTCTATTTCTTTCGAAACCTGTGACATCTTACAAACTACAGACTCCTTAAGCTTTACCTTAATTTCAGCTTCTGGAGAAAAAGCTATAATAGAAAAGTATTTCATATTAGGATACGAATCTTTTAAAATATTTTCTATAGCCTTTATATGGGCGTAATTTTGTAAGATTGGATTCATGAAAGTTTTCTTATTTCCATAGATATTTTGAGTCCAATTTTTACCAAATTCAGACCCATATATCCATCCCTTATAGTTCTTAGTTTCTATTGAAAAAATCCCATAAGTTGACACTACAAGGTGGTCAATTTGGGTAGACTTTGTAGTCCCTCCTGCATTTTCTAAAACTAGATTATTAATTACCTTATATTTTTCCTTATCTAGGCTATTAAGTTTAATTTTAACTATAGATTCACCCATGTGGCCTTTTATTATTGGCAAAAACATTTTAAGGACAAAGATAAAGGCCAAAAATATAGCTAATTGAATATAAATATCATACATAAGCGCACCTCACTTAAATCATTTCTTAATATTCATCCCTATTACCATACCGAGCATCATCCCTATAGATAAGCCTATTACCATATTATCTTCATCTATAAGAATAGAGATAGCCATTCCCAAGCACATTCCTATAGCCATACCTTCAGACATGTAATTATTATCTTCAGCCCTATCTTCTATAAGATCTTGTTTTTTATTTTTCCTAGCTATTAGAATAATATAAACAGCTACAACAAGCATTATTAAGGCAAAAAACAATATTTTATTTAAATTCATTCCTAGCTCCTCTCAAGTAGGGCAATTGCCTCTAAATGTCTTGAATTTGGAAATTGATCGAAGATTTCATAATCTTTTATCTCATAGCCCTTTTCTAAAAATACCTTTAGGTTATCCATTTGACTTTTTGGATTGCAGGAAATGTATACAAATTTCTTGCAGTCGATATTTAGGATTTTATCTAGAGATGCTGGACTAATGCCGGCCCTTGGTGGGTCAAGGATTACAACATCGTATTTATCTCCTACTTTTTCAATCTCTTCTAGGACATCTCCACAAAGGAAATTTACATTATTGAGTTCATTTAATTTTGCATTTTCCCTTGCCTTTTCAACTGCTTCTTCGACTATTTCTATACCTGTTGCTGTATTTGCTACAGTTGCCATTAACTGGGTAATGGTTCCTGTGCCTGAGTATAGGTCTAGAACATTCATAGATGAGTCAATTTCTGCAAGGTCAAAGGCTTTTTGGTAAAGTTTTTCCGCTGTAAAGACATTTGGCTGAAAAAATGAAAATGGTGATATTTTAAAGGATAGGCCTAGCATTTCTTCTGTTATATATTCCTTGCCATAGATTAACTTTATCTTTTCAGGAATTACAGCATCTGCAAGAGAATCATTTAGGACGTGATATATTGAAAATATCCTTCCATCCAAATCTAGATCTAGAAGCATATGCATAAATAGCCTTAGTCTAATATCATCAAAGCTTTCATCTGAGCTTGTCACAAGTATTACCATGATTTGGCCTGTGTGATGGGCCTTTCTTACTACAAGATGTCTTAAAAGACCTTCTTTAGTGGTTTTGTGATAAAAATCTGTGTTTTTCTCCCTAAAATATTTTTGAACTCCATCCCTTATTTTATTAAAATCATCATCTACTATGTTGCAATCATAGCAATCCACGATTTCATAAAACCTCCTTTGCCTGTGAAGACCGAGTATAAGTGGACCACCCTTTACAGCATCTCCAAAGGTGTATTCCATCTTATTTCTATAGCCCTTTGTCACTGCAGACCTATTTATTTTTATATTTCCGTTATAGGTGATTCCACTGTCTTTAAAGAGGGTCTTGATCATATCATGCTTTAGCATTAGCTCTGTTTCATAAGGAATTTTTTGATAGGCACATCCCCCGCACACTCCTGCATGTGGACAATACTCCCTTGCATTTTCTAGCTTTGATTCCTCTATAAGATTTATGTACTTGGCCCTTATTCTTTCCTTATTTTTCTTTCCGGTCTTTACATTTATAGTTTGACCTAAGATTCCTCCCTTAAACTCAACCCTTCTCCCATTTTCATCATATCCTATGGAAAGATTTGGGTACTTCATTTCGCTTATTTTTATTTCTTTAGTTGGTCTTTTTTTCATTATCACTCCAAAAATTATTTATTGCTCTTTGTAAGCTTTGGCTATCATTGACCAAGGCTTGGTTTCTCCAGTGTTTTGGAAAAAATCTCATATATTTCTGCCAGAAATACCTATCATCAACTAGATAAATAATTCCCTTATCTTCTTCACTCCTAATAACCCTGCCTGCGGCTTGAAACACTTTATTTAGGCCTGGATAGGTGTAGGAATAATCAAAACCATCGTGTTGATTTTTGTCAAAATGATATTTGATTAGATTTCTTTCGTTTGATAAGCCTGGCATGCCTACAGATATTATCATAGACCCTATAAGCCTATCCCCTCTTAAGTCAACTCCTTCAGAAAAAATTCCACCTAGGACTAAAAATCCTACCCTAGCAGAATCTTCTGTAAATTCCTCTAGAAATTCGATACGCTTAGATTCATCCATAATTCTTTCTTGAACTATTATACTATCATCAAAGCTCTCTCTATAATATTCTGCCACATCTTCCATATAAGAATAAGATGGGAAGAAAATAAAATAATTGCCTTTTTTTGATTTTACAAATTCATTTATAGTCTCAGCAAGGATTGCCAAGTTATTGTTCCTATCCCTATACCTAGTTGATATAGGACTTTTAAGAATCATTAGGTGATTAGGGTTAAAGGGCATATCTAATCTTAACTTTAAGGCTTCCTCACCTGCTAGCATCTTTATAAAGTAAGGCATCGGTGAGAGGGTGGCTGAGAAAAATATAGAGCTTCTTGCTAGTTTATACTTATTCTTTAGAACTTCTCTTGGGTCAACACACTTTATCTCAAAAGATCTCTCCATTGATTCTGGATCATAAGATATTATATTATAAAATCCATCTGTAAAATAATCTGACACCTTAAGATACTTATTTATATCAAAATATAAGTCTAAGACCTGATCATAAGATGCGTGGTCCTTTTCTTCTACCAAAAATTTCTCCATGGTTTTTGATAAAGAAATCAAATCCTTATCTAATATGTCTATATAATCACTTGTAAAATAATAGGTATTACCTCTTGCAATTTGGCCAAGCTTATAAAAATCTTCTGTAATATTAGAAAGTTTAGAAACTAGCTTTTTTTCCTTTTTCTCATCCAAATTTTTAACTAGGGATGTAAAGTCTGACTCTAAAAACGTAAAAGAATACATATCCCTAGACCTTTCTAAGAGATTATGAGCTTCATCAATTAAAAATACATAAGAATCTATAACTTCATCAAAAAATCTTCTTAAAAATACATTTGGGTCAAAAACATAATTATAATCGCAAATAATAACATCTGCATATAAACTTATATCAAGCTCAAATTCCAACGGGCAAACAGAATATTTTTTTGAATATTCAATAATAGTGTCATAATCCATTATCTCTTCTTCAGAAAGGATGTCCTTTAAGGCTTCATTTACCCTATCGAAATGGCCAAGGGCATATGGACAATCAATAGGATTGCAGGAAACTTCATCATTTATACAGACCTTCTCCTTGCTTGTAAGCTGAAGAGCTTTTATAAACATTCCCTTAGACTTCAATAAATTTAAACTCTTTAAGGCTTCCTTAGCTATGGTATTTTTGCTGGTAAGGTAAAAAATTTTATCTGCCAGATTATTTGGCATAGCTTTTAAAGAAGGATAGAGAGTTGAAATTGTTTTACCAATTCCAGTTGGTGCATCTACAAAGAGATTTTTCTTATCTAGAATCGCGGTATAAACCCCAACCGCCATCTTTCTTTGACCTTTCCTGTAAGAGCAAAATGGAAATTCTAAATCTTTTAGGCTTTCATCTCTAGTCTCTCTATTTTTAGCCAATATTTTAGAAAATACAAGATAATCATCTAATAGGGCAAAATAAAAATCTTTTAGGTCATCAAAGGAGAATTCTTTTTCAAAGGTTTTTGACTTATAATCTTCTGTGGAAACATAAGTTAGGGTGATAAGCATCTTATCTAAATTATTATCAAGTGAATAAAAATATGCATAGCACTTGGCTTGGGCCCAATGGAGTTTATTCTTATCTGTCATCTCTCCAAGGTCCCTAGATGTTGATTTAATTTCATCAATTAAAAATAAGTCGTCCTTTTTTCCAACACCATCAGCCCTACCTTCAACTACAAATTCTACATCCTTGTAACTAGTGGTATTTGTGAGTTTGTATTCTTTTTTATAATTTTTACCATATTGGGCTTGGATTTTTTGGTGGGCTCTTATGCCTTCTATCATCCTAGTATTATCACGGAATCTATTGTCTATATCGCCAGATCTCATAACAAATTCAATAAGGTTTCTAACAGATGTTTTAATTTTCATAGTCTCTCCTAAGTATATTATAACATATTGGGTATAGGTATGGTAAGGAGGCCTATATGAACGAAACCATAAAAAACCTATTAAATCACAGGACAATTAGAGAATTTACTGATGAGAAAATTGATAAAGATACAATAAAAACCTTGCTAGATGTAGTAAATATGTCTGCATCAAGCAATGGTATGCAAAATATGTCTGTAATCAGAGTTACAGATCAAAAAATAAAAGATGAGCTTGCCGATAATGGCAACCAAGCCTATATGGCAAGGGCTACTGAGCTATGGATTTTCATAGTTGACCTAAAGAGAAATTATGAAATTGCCAAGGAAATGGGGCTTGAAAGTGATAATATCATAAGCTTTGATAAGTTTATCCAAGGCTTTACTGATGGAGTAATAGCTGCCCAAAACCTAACAGTTGCAGTCGAATCTTTGGGGCTAGGTGCAAATTATTTTGGAAATATCCACAATGACACAGCCAGAGTTATAGAGCTTTTGAAGATGCCGAAATTGACCTATCCGGTAGTAGGGGTTGGCTTTGGAATTCCTAACCAAAATCCTCAAATCAAGCCAAGAATGGATATAAATTTAAAAACTTTTGAAAATTCTTACAAGACTTATGACTCATATCTAGATATGATTTCAGACTATGATAAGGAAATGACTACCTATTACGACCTTAGGGAAAATGGCAGAAAGAGCGCATCATTTTCTTCACAGATTCCTAAAAAACAGGGTACTATTATAAAAAATAGAAATAAGATGTTTGAAACCCTCAAAAACCAAGGCTTTGTCCTAGACCCAAAAGAATAATTGCAAATTTAAGATAAAAGTTTATAATATTTCTATCAGAGTAGGTAAAGAGCATTAAGTGCTGGAAAATGGGTTGTTGTTTCCAGACGAAGAAGATTCATGATTCTTTATCGCAACCGCTGCCCTCTGATAGAAAGGGGAAAAAAATGAATAAAAAATTAAGTATTGATTCACTCGTGAAAGCTGCTATGCTAACAGCATTATCAATCATCTTTTCAAGATTTTTTGGTATTTTTATCACACCTTCAATTAAGTTTTCTTTTGGCCACTTGCCATTGATGGTCGCAGGCATGCTATTAGGTCCGATACCTGGAGCTCTTGCTGGACTTGCAGCCGACTTAATAGGTGTTGCTATAAATGCTGGAGGCACTCCACACTTTGGATTTACCCTAGTATCTGTTTTGACTGGTCTAATTCCAGGAATAATATCAGAATACTCAAAGGATAAAAACATTTCTATGAAGGTTCAAGTAGGGCTTATGGTTTTTTTTGTGTTTTATATCTGCCATATGTTCTTAAATACCTTATGGTTAAGCCAATTGATGAATACACCTTACAAAGCAATGTTAGTTTCACGTTTTATTAAAGTATTAGTAGATGGAATAATAAACTATTTCCTTTTATATTTCATAGCTACAAAATTACTAGATAAATTAAAATAATAAGAGGCTGTTGCAGAATGAATAAATCGTCCCAAATCATTATAGGAACCTCCACGAAAATTTTGCCTCCATGAGCCGGCAGGCTAGGCCAAAAATTTTCTAAGATAACCCTCTAATGATGGGACGATAGTTATTCATAGTTTTGCAACAGCCCTTTATTTATTTGCTTCTATAAATTTATTTATATGAGTTATTACTTCTTTTTTGAAGGAATCATCCCCAGCATAGCCTACTACCAAGTGACCATGCTCCTTTACCTTTCCAACAACCATGAGATTTCTATATAGTTTATTTTCACCTGTGCCTAGGTATCTCATATCCGTGATTATACCTATAATCATCCTTGGAAAATCTATTCCATGATCTATTTCAAATTCTCTCATTACTCCATGGGCCATAATCTCTGCTGCCACTCCATCATCTATAGTCAATCCATCAAGGTTGGCTATCAATATATTTGCTTCTTTTAATTTGGCAGTATCAGCTTGAGATATTTTTATATCTGTGATAATTGCATCATTTGTCTTTTTATCATTTATATCTGCATTTCTTTGTGGAACATAGAGTTCTAGATTAGTATTTTTTTCTATATACTGGGCTAAATCTTCTGTCCACCTAAACATAGCATCATTAAAAAAATGACTTGCTAAATATCCTTTCATTTATTCTCCTTAAAAACTTCTGCCAGCTCCTCCGCCACCAGATGATCCCCCTCCTCCGGAAAATCCTCCGCCAGAGCCGCCGCCAAAGCTTGATCCTCCCCAAGATGAGCCTCCAAAGCCTCCACCTCTTGGATAAAATCCTCCAAAGCCACCCGGGCCTCTTCTTCTAAAGCCGCCTCCGCCTCTTCTGTTATTATTATTTAAAAGATTTGAGACTATTATAAATATTACCAAAAGCATTATTAGTGTTGAAATAGGAAATCCATCGTCACTATCAACAGGCTCAAGTCTTTCCTGGTAGGAAGAGTAGTCCTTTTCAAGCTCAATGTCATATTCCGCAGCTATTTCTCCAACAACTGCATTAAATCCTTCATTTAGAGCTTGTGAATAATCGCCTTCTTTAAGCTTTTCGAGCATGAAGTTATCAATTATTCTACCTACCTTACCATCATTAAGCCTACCTTCTATTCCATAACCAGTAATTATATTTATTTGCCTTTTGCCATTTGGTCCTGGTCCTAAAAATAAAATTAGTACTCCATTTTCCTTATCCTTATCACCAATTTTCCAAGCATTAAAGATATCAGTTCCATAAGAATAACCATCGAGTCCATCTGGATTCTCTAAGCTTATAACGACCACTTGAGAGCCAGTTTTATCTTCTAGCTGTCTATTGGTCTTATTTATATTTTCTTTTGTGGCTTCATCTAGTATTCCAAGCTCATCCAGGTAATAATCGGTGCTTGGGCTTGGTATGCTAGCATAAGATTTAATTTGAAAAAGGCAGAAAAGAACCGCTATTAGTATTCCTAGCCTTTTAAATCTTGCCTTTCTCATAATATTTCTCCTAGTTACCAAAGTCTACTTTTGGTGCATCTTGTGCAGCTGCATCAGCCTTGAAATATTCTGCTGGGTCATAGCCTGTAAATTTAGCTATGATATTTGTTGGAAATCTTCTAATATCTTTATTATATTCACCAACTGCTTCGTTATAGTTCTTTCTTTCTGTTGAAATCCTATTTTCTGTTCCTGCAAGCTCATCCATAAGCTGAACAAATTGTGTATCTGCCTTAAGCTCCGGATAGGCTTCTACTACTACATTGATATCACCTATAGCTCTTGTTAACTGATCATTTGCTTCTGCTAATTCTTCTGGGCCCTTAGCATTTTGTATACCTGCTCTAGCATTTGTTACTGCTGTTAGGGTTTCATTTTCATGATCTGTATAACCTTTTACAGTGTTTACCAAATTTGGTATAAGGTCAGCCCTTCTTTGAACAACGTTTTGTACTTGTGCATAGGCTTGATTTACATTTTCCCTGCTTCCTGCAAGTCTGTTATAGGTTGGAACGATCATAAATAATCCTAGGGCAATAATTACAATTATGCCTATAATTAATCCTTTACTTCCTGAACCTCTTCTTCTTTCTGTCATATTTCCTCCTAAATTACTCTTTTTCTATTTATACCCATCTAGGATAATAATCTCATTATTTTCTAAAGTTTTCCTAACATCTATTATTCTTTGATTTGAAGAACCTCTAAATTTAAGCTTTAAATCCTTGAGCTCTTCTATAAATTCACCATCTACCAAGACATCAATCTCCTCTAAAATCTCTCTAGCTAATTTTATATTCATCAGATCTTCTATCTTAAAACCTGTGTAAACCCATATGGACTTATCTACTTCTTTTCTTATGTTTATTAAAGCTTCTTTAAGGCCTAAAGGATTTTCAAAAGGCTCGCCTCCTAGGACTGTAAGCCCTTCTACTTCCTTAAGTTTAAGATAAGAAATAACCTCTTCTTCGGCTGTCCTATCCCATTTTTTCCCATAAGAAAAATCCATATAGTCCCTATTAAAACAATTTGGACAATTTCTATCACAACCTGTTAGGAAAAAAGTGGTCCTGATACCAGGACCATTTGCTACATCGTATTTTCTTATTTGACCGTAATTCATATGTGGAGCACTCTCGCTTTTATTTCCTTGGTTCTGCCTTCATTCCAGAAATTTTCACCAAGATATCCGCAAGTTCTCCTTACTACTGTAAGTTTTGCCCTATCGTGGTTGCCACAATTTGGACAATACCATTGGTTATCATCATCAAGAAGAATTTCTCCATCATAGCCACAGTTGCCACAATAATCACTCTTTGTGTTAAATTCGGCATATTGGATGTGGTCATAAATATATTCTATCATTGTAAGGACTGCTTCAATGTTATTGGTCATATTTGGTATTTCTGCATAAGAAATACATCCTCCAGTTGATAATTTTTGGAAATTACTTTCAAAATCAAACTTATCAAATACTGTTATATTCTCTCTAACATCCACATGGAAGGAGTTGGTATAATAGCCCTTATCTGTTACATCAGCTATATCTCCAAATCTCTCTTTATCAATTGATGCAAACCTGTGGGTTAAGCTTTCTGCTGGTGTTCCATAAACTGCAAAGGCTATATGGTATTTATCTGTCCATTCTTCCTTCTTGGAATTTAGAAGTTCCATGATTTTCATGGCAAATTCATAGCCTTCTTTTGTGGTATGGGATACTCCCTTTGTAAGCTTGGTTGCTTCATAGACTCCTATATAGCCAATAGTTACAGTTGCATAACCATTTTCTAGAAGTGGTTTTATTGACTCGTGTTTTTTAAGTCTTGCTATCGCTCCATGTTGGAAGTGGATTGGTGATGAGTCACTTGTGACCTTTGATAAGTGTTCATATCTTAAGAGTCCTACTCTTTTTACTAAATCTAGTCTTTTTTCTAATATTTCAAAAAAGAGTTTCTCATCACCATCTGCAAGGATTGCAATTTGAGGAAGGTTAATTGTACAAACTCCCATGTTAAACCTACCATCAAATTTATAATCCCCATACTTATCCTTGTAAGGAGGTAGGAAGGCCCTACATCCCATTGGAGAAAATACATTGCCTTCGTAATTTTCACGCATTTTCTTAGCTGAAATATAGTCTGGATACATTCTTTTTGCAGTACATTTGGCTGCAAGCCTTGTTAGGTCAAAATATTTTGAATCTATATGGATATTATTTTCATCTAAGACATATATTAACTTAGGGAAGGCTGGAGTTACATAAACTCCTTGCTCGTTTTTGATTCCTTCTATTCTTTGCTTTAGGATTTCTCTTATTATTTGGACTGTCTCATCTAAATATGGATCATTTTCATCTGTATGCATAAATAAGGTTACAAATGGTGATTGACCATTGCTTGTCATGAGGGTATTTATCTGGTATTGGATTGTTTGTATGCCGCTTTCCAGATCTCTTTGGGTAAGAGCTTTGGCCATTTTTTGGATATCTTCTTCATTTGCCAGAATTTCTTTTGATAATTTAAGGTTCTTAGCATATGATTTTTTAAGATATGGGCTTAGGCATGATATATTTATTGATTGGCCCCCATATTGGTTTGATGCAATTTGGGCTATGATTTGAGTCATAACATTGCAAGCTACCTGGAATGATTTTGGACTTTCTATCATCTTTTCGTTGACAACTGTCCCATTATCTAACATATCTTTCATATCTACTAGGCAGCAATTAAAAATTGGCTGGATTAGATAATCAAGATCATGGATATGTATGGCTCCTGATTCGTGAGCTTCTACAAGATCAGCTGGGATTAGTTTTCTCTTTGCTATATCTTTTGCAACTTCTCCTGCTATTAGGTCCCTTTGTGTTGAGGCAATTATTGGATTTTTGTTTGAGTTTTCATCCATTACATCTATATTTGTCTGATTTAATAGACCGATTATTTCATCGTCAGATGTATTTTGCTCACGCTTGTAGGCTTGAACTGCCTTGTAGGACTCGTAGGCCTTAGCTGTTGCAGGATTTTTCCTATCTATTAATTTGTAGTAGACTAGGTCTTCAATTTCATAAATGGAGATTTCTCTTTTATTTTTAGATCTCTCCTCAATTTCACTAGCTATCTCAGCCGCTTGGCCTTCCACATAAATACCACTTGGGGAATGCATGGCTTTTTCTATGGCTAGAGTAATTTTATCTTTATAAAAATCGACTTTAGTCCCGTCTCTTTTTATTACTTGTAACATTTTTACCTCCGAAATCTTATGTATATATGATACCACAAATAAGATTTTCTGTAAAATATTTAGCACTATATATAGTGCTCGAATAGCAATTAAATACTACATATAGTAGTTTTGGCTTAAAATAGCCAAATAAAAAACAGAGCAATCTATTAAATCACTCTGTCTATTTTTCTACTTGTCTTAACTAAGCTATTTAACTTCAAAGGTCAAATTATTATTCTCATCTAGAACTAAGACTGCTGTATCTTTTTCTGCTACCTTTCCTTCTATAATCAATTTACCTAGCATAGTTTCAACGTTTCTTTGTAGGAATCTCTTGACTGGCCTTGCACCATATTCAACATCATAAGAATTTTCTAGGATATATTCTTTTGCTGCTGGGCTTATTTCAAGTTTGATATCCCTATCAGCTAATCTCTTTCTTATATTGTCGATTTGTAGATCTATTATTTCATAAACTTGATCGCTAGTTAATGGTGTAAACATAACTATATCATCAATCCTGTTTAAAAATTCTGGCTTAAAGGAATGTCTTAGGGATTCTTCTACTTGATATTTGTTTTCTTCCTTGATTGTGCCATCTTCTTTTAGACCATCAATTAGGTACTGGCTACCGATGTTTGAAGTCATTATTATGATGGTATTTTTAAAGTCTACAGTCCTACCTTGACTATCTGTAAGCCTTCCATCATCTAAGACTTGTAAAAGTATATTAAAGACATCTGGATGGGCTTTTTCTATCTCATCAAATAAGATTACTGAGTAAGGTTTACGTCTTACAGCCTCTGTTAGTTGGCCACCTTCTTCATAGCCAACATAGCCAGGAGCTGCACCTATAAGTCTTGATACAGAATATTTTTCCATATATTCTGACATATCTATCCTTATCATATTATGCTCATCATCAAACATGGCCTCTGTTAGACTCTTTGCAAGCTCTGTTTTACCAACACCTGTAGGACCTAGGAAAATGAAGGATCCTATTGGCCTATTTTCATCCTTAAGACCTGATCTAGCTCTTATTATAGCATCTGCTACTGCCTTGATAGCTTCATCTTGTCCAATTACTCTTTGATGAAGAGTCTCATCTAGGTGGAGGATTTTACTTCTTTCGCTTTCTACAAGTTTTGATACTGGTATATTTATCCAAGAACTTACTACATCAGCTACATCTTCATCAGTAACTTCCTCTTTTATGCTTTCTTTATTTTCATTTTCTGACTTAGCACTTAATTCTTTTAATTTATTTTCAAGAGCAACTAGCTTACCATATTTAAGTTCAGATAATTTTTCAAAATCATAAGATCTCTCAGCTTGGTCAATTTCTATCTTTACCCTATCGATTTCTTCTTTTATATCCTTAACTTCATCGATAGCAGATTTTTGTTCCTTCCATTTTAGGAAATCTTCATTATATTTTTCAGATAAATCTGCCAATTCTTTTTCTAATTCTTCAAGTCTTTTCTTAGAATACTCATCTTCTTCTTTTTTAAGAGCTGTTATTTCAATTTGTAATTGTAAAAGCTTTCTCTTTTGCTCATCTAGATAGCTAGGCATGGTATCTATCTCTGTCCTAACTGTAGCACAAGCTTCATCCATTAGGTCTATTGCCTTATCTGGTAAAAACCTATC
This sequence comes from Anaerococcus sp. NML200537, assembly GCF_026131715.1. Lineage (NCBI taxonomy): Bacteria > Bacillati > Bacillota > Tissierellia > Tissierellales > Peptoniphilaceae > Anaerococcus > Anaerococcus sp. NML200537. The sequence continues at coordinate 92,202 of NZ_JAMXSL010000002.1, forward strand.
AGATATATACCTGTCTGATAATTCAGCTGCTGCTATTACAGCACTATCTTGAATTCTAATTCCGTGGTAGACTTCATATTTTTCTTTGATTCCCCTTAAAATTGAAATTGTATCTTCTACTGATGGTTCATCTACCATTACCTTTTGGAATCTTCTTTCTAGGGCCCCATCTTTTTCGATGTATTCCCTATATTCATTTAGGGTTGTAGCACCTATTACCTTGATTTCTCCGCGGGCAAGCATTGGTTTCATGATGTTTGATGCATCCATTGCACCCTCGCTCTTACCAGCGCCAACTATGGTGTGGATCTCATCTATAAACATTATAATCTGACCTTCAGATTTTTTGACTTCTTCAATTACTGCCTTGAGTCTCTCCTCAAATTGGCCCCTGTATTTAGCACCTGCTACTAGGGCACCCATGTCAAGTGAGAAAATCCTCCTGCCTTGAAGTGGCTCTGGAACATCGTTATTTACAATTCTTTGGGCAAGACCTTCAACTATAGCAGTCTTACCAACACCTGGTTGACCAATTAGTACAGGGTTGTTTTTCTTACGCCTACTTAGAATTCTAAGGGCGTTTCTAATTTCGCTATCCCTACCAATAACTGGGTCAATCTTACCTTCCCTAGCTTCTGCTGTTAGGTCTCTACCGAATTTTTCTAGAGGATTTGAAGTTTCTTCTGGGTTATCGCTTGTAACTTTTTGACCATTCCTGACTTTTAGGACAGTATCTTTGAAGGCCTTATAGGTAATATTATATCTCTTGTTAAGATCAGTGATTTCACTTTTTTCCTTAAGTAGTGATAGGTAGATGTGCTCTACTGATATAAAGGAATCCCCCATTGCTTGTGCTTCATCTTCTGCTTTTAGGAATATTCTTTGAAATACTTGTGATGGATAGGTCTTAGCATTACCTGATTGTTTTGGCAAAGACTCTATCTTTTTCTCTAGATCGTTTTTATAAGAATTTACATCTACTCTCATGTCCTTTAAAACCATTGATACATAGGAATCTGAACTTTCTACTAGGGCTAGGCCAAGATGAAACTCAGTTACTTCTGGGTTTGCATCTTTTATAGCCATTGAATTTGCATTATTAATTGCTTCTATTGATTTTTGTGTTAATTTATTGTTATCCATATTATCCCTCGATTTCTTTTAACTTTTTATATAATTCGACTTGTTCTTCATTAAGATCTGGGTTATCTATTTGGATTTCAAGGATTAAATCACCCTTGTTATTTTTCCTATCTACATAGCCCCTATCTTTTAGTCTAATTTTTTTGCCTGTGGTTATCTTTTCTGGAATATTTACAAGCAAGGCCCCTGACTTAGTATCTACCTTTACCTTTTTTCCAAAGTAGGCATCCCATGGGCTAAGCTTAATTTTTTTGATTAAATCTATTCCATCAAGAGCAAGGTCTTCATCATCTTTTATATTAACTTTTACATATATATCTGCTGCAAGGCCGTATTTTGAACCATCAATTCTAATCTTATTTTTGTTTTTAAGACCCTTTGGTATCTTAACATCTATATCGGTAAGCCTTCCTTGTGAGTTAACAGATATCTTTCTAGATGTACCTTCCATGGCTTCATCTATTGATATAGTAACTTCGGTATTTAGCTTCGATTTTTCTTTTTTTGAAAATCCGTTGCCAAAACCCCCAAACCTTGAACTGTGGCTTGTGCTTTGACTTTTAGATCCAAAGCTTCCAAATAAGGTATCAAAAAAATCTGAAAAACCTGAATCATTTGAACTTGTATATGTGTATGAGCCATTGCCGAAGTTTCCAAAATCAAATCCAAAATCTCTCGGATCAAAATTTTGACCACCTGTAAAATTGGCTCCTGAACCAAAGGTATCATACTTTTGTCTCTTATCTGGATCTGATAAAACCTCGTAGGCTTCGTTTATTTCTGTAAATTTTTTGTGTGCACTTTCATCATCTGGATGAAGGTCTGGGTGGTATTTTTTAGCTAATTTTCTATAAGCTTTTTTGATCTCATCAGCGCTAGCTTTCTTGTCCACCCCTAGCACTTCATAGTAATCTTTATATTGCATATTTACCTCCATCTTTTTCGTTTGACCATCTCTGACCTTAATTTAATTATACTGACTTAAATATGCATTTCAAGTATATTTATAACTTTTTGACCAATAATTTCTATATAAATTTAACCAATAAAAAGAGCTTTACTAAGAAAGCTCCAAATTTTAGTGGTCGTATTCTACTATTGATATTACATCGTAATCTTTTAGATATTCCCTACCCTTTAGGCCTGTAAGTTCGATTAAAAATTCAAAGCATACAACTTCTGCTCCAAGGCTTTCAACTAGTTTTGCACTTGCCTTAGCAGATCCACCTGTGGCTATAAGATCATCTACTATTACAATTTTGTCCCCTGCTTTTAGGGCATCCTTGTGGATTTCAAGCTCGTTTGAACCATATTCTAACTCATAGGATACTCTTTCAATTTCTCCAGGCAATTTTCCTGGTTTTCTAATTGGAATAAAGCCCTTGTTTAGTCTATCAGCAAGGGGTGCACCAAAAATAAGTCCTCTTGATTCTACTCCTGCTATATAGTCAAACTCGTAATCTTTTAATGCTTCTTCTAACCTATCTAGGGTTTCTTTAAAGCCTTCCCTATTTTTAAGTAGGGTTGTGATATCTTTGAAAGATATACCTTTTTCTGGATAATCTTCTATAACCCTGATTAATGATTTTATGTCCATATCTCCTCCATCTTTGTACATTTGTATTATACCCTATTATTAATTTCTTAAATAAGATTTTAGATAATTTTGCCTAATTTCTTCTATAGAATTAGGATAAACCTTAAAATAAGATATACCACCTGCATTAAATGGCTCACCTTCAAGGCGAATAGAATTAATATTTGAAGGGTCTACACTCTTAAATTCTAAAGCTAAGGACGAAAGGTTTTTAAGACCTATATTTGTCTTAATGTATGGTTTCATAGCCTTGTATACTGATGGAAGCTTGCTTATATTCTCTGCCTTTGTTGCTTCCTTTATAAACTGTTTCATAAAATCTTGTTGGGTATTTATCCTACCAAGGTCTGCATTTTGATAGCCCTTTCTAAAGCGAACATAGGCTAAGACCTCATCACCTGCCATTTTCCTTATTCCTGGGCTAATGCCCATGGCACTTGCTACTTCATTACTTACTTCTACATCCATACCGCCAAGGGCATTTATCCCTGCAATAACTGCATCAAATGAAATAACAAAGTACTTATCCAGATTTATTCCTAGAAAGTCTCTCACAACTTCCATTGTCAAATCAATTCCGCCATAAGAGTGGGCTGCATTAATCTTATCCATTGACCCCCTAATTGAAACATAGGAATCTCTTGGGATTGAAATCATGTCTATGGTGTTTTTATCCTTATTTACATTGACAAGCATAAGCGTGTCTGTTCTTGTGCCAGTATCTTCTCCAGTCGAATCTACTCCTGCAAGCAAGAACATAAACCCTCTGTCATTTGAAATATCAAAAATTTCACCACCAGCTCCATCATTTTTAAAAAAGTTTAGTAAGAGAAAACCTGCAGCAAAAACCACTACAAACATCAAAAATACAAGTACCGATTTAATTATTTTTATCATATTATTTTTCATTTTATCACCTATGACTATTTTACACCCTTTTTAAAAGATTTTCTTAAAATATTTGTAAGTTAGGCTATAATAAAGACAGGAGGAATCATGTTAATTAAAAAAATTGATGAATATCTAAATGAAAATACCTATCCCTTCCATATGCCAGGCCACAAAAGATCGAAGCTTTTAAGAAATGACCTGGGATATTTAAGAGATTTTACAGAAATAGAAGGACTTGATAACCTCAATGACCCCAAAGAAATCTTTGTAAAAATGCAGATAGCTATTGCCGAAAATTATCGAGTAAAAGATGCTATAATTTCTACAAATGGATCAACAAATGGCATCCTTGCAGCAATAAGAAGCCTCAGCAAAAACAATAAAAATCTTCTAATAGAGAGGTCATCCCATAAGGCTGTTTATAATGCCGCTCTCATAAATAAATGCAAACTTGACTACATCGATATAATAACAGATGAGGTAAGCGCTGTAGCAGGTATCGATTATAATGTTTTAGAGAATAAATTAAAAAACAAATCCTATGGGGCTGTAGTGGTGACAAGTCCTTCCTATGAAGGTTATATACTAGATTTAGAAAAAATTTATGGCATATGCCAAAAATATGAGACCAAACTTTTTGTAGACCTAGCCCACGGGAGCCACCTATACCTAAATGAACTTTATAAAAATAGCTTTGACCTAGCTGTTACATCCTTTCACAAAAATCTCTCAGCCCTTACCCCATCAGCCGCTCTTTTGGTAAATGATGAATCTTTGATAGGAAGTCTTAAGGAAAGTATGGCGATTTTTCAAACATCATCCCCATCTTATCTAATTTTACAATCCATAGATGAAATGATAGAAAATTTCGACAAGTTTTATGGGATGATGGATGATTTAAATGATAATTTAGATAAGCTATATGACCTTAAGCTTAAAAACTTAAAGCTAATTGACCATAAGGATAAAGATAGGTCTAAAATTTTAATTTCTTGCAAAGATACAAATATAAACGGTGTAAATTTACAAGAAATACTTAGAAATAATAAGATAGAAATAGAGATGGCCTATCCATCCTACGCCCTTTTAATAGCAAGTATTTTTGATAGTGAAGAAGCTTTTAAATATTTAGAAAAAGTTTTAATAAAAATTGATAAGGCACTTTTAAAAGGAAATAATTCTTATAAGTTTACCTATCCAAAGCCTATAAAAAAATACGAACTATATGAGGCCTACGAAAAAGAAAAGATCATGATAAAACTAGAAAATTCTGTAGGTCACATTGCAGGAGAATTTATCTATGCATATCCGCCTGGCATTCCTATCCTTACACCAGGAGAAATCATTGATGAAAATACCTTGGCTTGCCTAGATTTTATGAAATCAAAGGGTCGTTCTTTAAATATCGAAGATGAAATTTCTTGCCTTATTGACAAAAGTGAATAAAAATGCTATAATTATATACAAAGATGAATTATAAGGAGTGTATTATGAAAAGAATTCTTACATTAAATACAAGAAACTTACACAAGAGCAAAAAAGATGGTGGTTGTGGTGAATGCCAAACTTCTTGCCAATCTGCTTGCAAAACATCTTGCGGAGTTGCAAACCAAGAATGTGTTAGCAAAAAAAATAAATAAGAGCTTACATATTAGAAGGCCTTTGCAAATCTTATCTGATTTTTTGGGTAATTGCGAGGGTCTTTTTGTATTCTTAACTTTTATATTCCTAGTAATTAAGTATAATATATTAGGTTAAAAAACCATAGGAGGAATAATGATACATCAATATAAAGCTAAGGGTTTTAATATTGTTTTAGATATATACAGTGGTTCTGTTCATCTAGTAGATGACCTTACATACGACATAATAGAATCTTACAAGAATTCTGACATAGATAAGCTAAAAACAGATTTAAGCCTTAAGTACAATGTGACAGATGAAGAATTAGAAGCTGCCTTCAATGAAGTAAGCGACCTTATTGAAAGCGGCCAATTGTTTACAGAAGATAATTTCAAGGACCTTGCCATAGATGTAACAAAAAAACCTACAACTATCAAGGCCCTTTGCCTAAATGTAGCCCATACCTGTAATTTTACCTGCGATTATTGCTTTGCTAAGGGTGGAACCTATCATGGACCTGATGCGATTATGTCTAAGGAAGTAGCCAAAGCTGCTATTGACTTTTTACTAGAAAATTCTGGAAGCCACTATAATTTAGATATTGACTTTTTTGGTGGTGAACCTTTGATGAACCTAAGCGTTGTAAAATACACAGTAGACTATGCTAGAAGTAAGGAAGAAGAATTTAACAAGCACTTTAACTTCACCCTTACAACCAATGGCCTACTTCTAAACGACGAAAATATTGACTACTTAAATGAGAACATGAAAAATGTTGTCTTATCCCTAGATGGAAGACGCGAAAAGCACGACCATTTCAGAAAAACTATGAAGGGAACAGGTTCCTTTGACCTTATAGTTCCAAAATTCCAAAAACTTGTCGAAAGACGTGGTGATAAGGAATATTACATGAGAGGAACCTATACAGCCAATAACCTTGATTTTACAGAAGATATCAAGACTTATCTTGACCTAGGTTTTAAGAGGACATCCCTTGAACCTGTTGTTGGTTCACCTGATAATGAATATGCTCTAAAAGATGAGCACCTTGATATCCTCTATGATCAATATGAGAAACTTGCTGACATAATGATGGAAGCAATCGATAAGGATGATAAATTTATTTTCTACCACTATATGATTGATCTTGAAAATGGGCCTTGTATCCACAAGAGACTTTCTGGATGCGGTTCTGGTACAGAGTACATGGCAGTAACCCCTACAGGCGACCTCTATCCTTGCCATCAATTTGTAGGCAATGAAGACTTTATAATCGGAAATATCTATGATGGAGTAAAAAATAAGGGGCTTGTAAATCGCTTTAAAACCTGCAACTGCTATTCTAAAGAAGAGTGTAGGTCATGCTGGGCCAATATGTATTGTTCAGGAGGCTGTGCGGCAAATAACTACAATGCCACAGGCGATCTAAATCACACCCACGAATATTCTTGCAAATTATTTAGAAAAAGAATTGAAATGGCCCTAGCCGTAAAAATTTATGAATTCCTTAAGGAAGCTGAAAAAGAAGAAAGTCTTGCCTAAAGGCACAAATAAAGCCAAGCTTGTGCTTGGCTTTTAGATTACCCTTTTTTCTGAAGCAAGGGCCAATACTTTTATTTCTTTGGCATGAGATGCTTTTAATACTTTAATGATTTCCTTAGCTGTATTTCCCGTTGTTAAGATATCATCGATAATAAGAACAGACTTGCCTGTCAAATCTTTTTGGCAAGCAAAAGCATCAACTAGGTTGAGACTCCTTTCCTCCCTGCCTAAATCATGCTGGGTCTTGGTGTCTTTAACCTTTCTAAATTCATCCAGATAGCTTGGCCTTATCTTTCCTATAAAGTCATCTGTAATCATCCTTATTTGATCAAATCCCCTATCTATTAGAGTTGATTTTGAAGATGGAGATGTCAATATATAATCAGCATCAAATAAGCCTTTCCTAGTCCCATATTCATACAGAAATTCAGAAAAAACTCTGGAAAGGGATGTATTTCTTTCAAACTTATAATCCCCTATTAGTTTTTTAAAAAAATCATCATAAAAAAACATGGCATAGGCCTTGGTATCTCCTACTAGAAATTCATTGTCTACATAGTCTAGTTTGTCAAAGCAATTTCTACAGATATGGTATTTGTAGATATATTCTTCCTTACAAATATAACACTTGTTAGGGTCTAAAAATAAAAAATCAATCAGCAAGTATAGACTCCATTTCCCCTATCCAATAGGCTAGGTTGGTATTTCTCTTATTTGACCTATTATTGTCGACCATTGTTTTTATAAATCTCTTCTCACCCAATAGTATTACAAGGCTCTTAGCCCTAGTTATACCAGTATAAAGTAAGTTTCTAGTTAAAAGCATAGGTGCCACCTGCATCATAGGAATTATTACACACTTAAATTCTGAGCCTTGAGACTTGTGAACTGTGATGGCATAGGATAGGTCAAGATCTTTTATGTCTTCTTTTTTATATTTTATGACCTTACCATCTTCAAACTCAACCTTAAGACTTTCTTCATTGGTGTCTATTTCTTTGATAATGCCAATATCTCCATTATAAACCCCATCGTCATTTTCCACTATATTTATTGCCTTTAAATCATAATTATTCCTAACCTGCATGACCTTATCATAGAGTTTAAAAGTCTTATTATTGATCTTCAAAAAAATATTTTGCTTATTTATAGTTTCTTGGATAGCTTCATTGATAGAATCGACTCCCCAAGCTGTCTTTCTTGATAGAGATAAAACTTGGATATCATTTATTGGATCAAGTTTATAGAAATTTGGTAGCCTATCTTTTATTAATTCCAGAAGTCTTTCTTTAAAATTTTTAGAATTTGCATTTATAAAGAAAAAATCCTTGCCCGGTTGGTTTAAAAATGGATATTCACCCTTATTTATCCTGTGGGCATTTAAAACTATATTAGATTCTCCTGCCTGCCTAAATATTTTTTCAAGCCTCACTGAATTAATATTGGTTTCTAAAATATCTGATAAGACATTACCAGGGCCTACTGATGGAAGCTGGTCGCTATCTCCCACTAGAATTAGAGCAGTATTTTCCCCGATCGCATCAAGAAGATTTTTCATTAGGTAAATATCAACCATACTCATCTCATCGACGATTATATAGTCTTTTTCGATTGGATTTTCTTCGTTATATTCAGCTATCGGCATATCTGGCCTGATACCCACAAGTCTATGGATGGTGTAAGCTTCCTTACCTGTTGATTCTTGCATTCTTTTGGCCGCCCTACCAGTTGGAGCTGCCAAGGCATAGGATAGATCATTATCATCAAGTATCTTTGTTATAGCGTTGATTATGGTTGTTTTACCAGTACCTGGCCCACCAGTTATTACAAGTAGCATATTCTCAAAGGCCTTATTTATTGCTTCTTTTTGTTCTTTGGAATATGGATCTAAGTCCTCATTTATACTTACATCAAAAATGTAAGAGGCAGCAATTTTTTTGGCTAAGTTCATTGCTACAGATTTTTCTGCCTTATAAAGACTTTTGGCATATACATAGGAGACATCATCTATTACTACCAGCTCAAGTTTGCCAGAAAGCAAATCTTCTTCAACTTGTCTAGATATTAGGTCTTTATCTACTTTTAGTAAATTTTGGGTCTTAATTATCAAATCTTCTAATTTTAAGCTTGTATGGCCATTAAAATCAGCCTCATAATCAATCACATAGGAAAGTCCTGCTGATATACGGAATGATGAATTGACTTTCATTTCCATACTACGAGCAAGGCTATCTGCCATATTAAAACCGATTCCCTTTATATCTTCTATAAGCTTATAAGGATTTGCCCTTATTATATCTCTGGTATTTTCACCATATTTATTATAGATTTTCATAGAAAGATTGTAAGAAATTCTTAGCTTATTTAAAAATTCCATAGTTTGTCTAGAATCTCTAGTGTCTTCTACCGATAAGCTTATATCTCTTAGTTTTTTCTTGCCAATTCCTTCTACTTCTATAAGCCTTTCTGTATCGTCATATAGGATGTCCAGAGACTCATTTCCGAATTTTTGATAGATGGCCTTAGCAGTTTTAGGTCCAATTCCTCTTATATTTGAGTTTGATAGAAATTTAATTATTGATTCTTTATCTGATGGTTTTTTAAGACTTACATTTCTGACATTTATCTGCTCACCATATTTATCATGATAGGTTAAATCTCCCTCTACTTGTATCCTATCTCCCTCATTAAAAATAGGCATAGTACCAACAATGGTAATATCTGAATCAGTAGTTTCAAGGGTCATTACACTATAACCACTTTCATCATTTCTATACCTAATGTTTGTTACTATGCCTTCTATTTTCATTTATTCTACTCTAACTCTCTTAATATCTGCTCCAAGCTTGGTAAGTTTTTCTACTAGATTTGAATAGCCCCTATCTATGTGGTAAATGTCAAATACTCTAGTAGTGCCTTCAGCTACAAGTCCTGCCATTACAAGGGCAGCGCCTGCTCTTAAATCTGTTGCCTTTACATCTGCTCCATGAAGTTTTTCAACACCTGCAATTGTCGCCCTATTACCAGATGTTGCGATAACAGCCCCCATTTTTGATAGTTCATTTACGTGCATGAACCTATTTTCAAAAACAGTTTCTTGAATCCTGCTCTCACCTTCGCAAACTGTCATTAGCGCCATAAATTGAGCTTGAGCATCTGTTGGAAAACCGGGATAAGGAAGGGTTTGAATGTTGGTAGCCTTAAGCTTGCCCTTATTTGCCCTTACAATAATCTTATCCTCATCTTCAATCTCTTCTACTTCAACGCCCATCTCAACAAGCTTCGCTATAACAGGTCTGATGTGGCTGCCGATAACATTATTAATCAATACCTCTCCCCTAGTCATTGCTGCAGCTGTCATATAGCTTGCTGCTTCTATCCTATCAGGAATTATGGTATGTCTTGTTCCCTTTAGCTTTTCTACACCATTAATTACAATTGTTGATGTACCAGCTCCCTTTATATTTGCTCCCATTTTTGATAAGAAAGAAGCAAGGTCTACTATTTCTGGTTCCTTGGCTGCGTTTTCTAGAGTGGTCTTACCCTTTGCAAGAGTCGCTGCCATGATAATATTTTGTGTAGCCCCTACTGATGGGAAGTCTAGGTATATCTCTGTACCTACTAGACCATCTTTTGCTTCTATAGATATCTCATCATCATTTATTATATTAGATGCTCCTAAAGCCTCAAAACCCTTTAAGTGCAAATCTATTGGACGGCTTCCTATATTGCATCCGCCTGGAGCCTTTGTATAAGCTGCATTAAATCTTGATAAGAGAGGACCCATAACAACAAATGAAGCTCTCATCTTATCCATTAAATCAAAAGGTGTCTCGCAGGTATTAATTGAAGCTGAATTTATGCTTAAGGTATTAGTGTCTAAATACTTTACTTCACTTCCTAAATGCTTAAGGACTTCGACCATTATCTCTACATCCTTAAGCTCAGGAACACCATCCAATATTATTTCTTCTGTACCTAAGACACAGGCAGCTAGTATTGGAAGAGCCGAATTCTTCGCTCCAGAAATATTCACTTCTCCCTGTAGAGGTCCATTAGAATTTATTACTAAAATTTCTTTTCCCGCCATATCAAGTCCTTATTTAGTGCCAAATAGCCTATCGCCGGCATCACCAAGTCCTGGTACTATATAGCCATTTTCATTTAATTTCTCATCTAATTGAGCTATATATATTTTTACATCTGGATGCTTTTCTTCAAGTAATTTGAAAGCTTCAGGCGCTGCTATTACACTTAATAATTTGATAGATTTGCAACCATATTCTTTTAGTCTATCTATAGCATCACAAGCTGAACCACCTGTAGCAAGCATTGGATCTACTACGAGTATGTCTCTATTTTCCACATCACTAGGGAGTTTGCAATAATACTCTACAGGTTGTAGGGTTTCTTCGTTTCTATACATACCAATATGGCCAATTTTAGCTGCTGGTAGGACTTCTAATACCCCATCAACCATGCCAAGACCTGCTCTGAGAATTGGAACAATACCGATTTTTTTCCCTGTTAGTCTATAGCCAGTTGTCTTTGCAACTGGTGTTTCTACTTCATATTCTTCAAGCTCTAAATCTGATGTTGCTTCATAGGCTAACATCATAGCTATTTCTGTAACTAGAGATCTAAACTCATTTGATCCTGTATTTATATCTCTTAAAATAGAAATTTTGTGTTTGATTACTGGATGGTCTAATACTTTTACATTTTTCATTGTTATTTATCTCCTATATAATTCACATCGCCTGCTGCCGATTTTTTCATCCTATTCATTATACTCTTACCCAAATGATTTTCCTTAACACCTTCTGCTAGAATAATATCTACATCCATCCTATCCATCTGCCTTAAGGCAGAAAATAAAACATGGCTCATTGTAGATAAGTCATTTCTATCACCAAAGCTTATAAAATTAAAATCTTTAAATATTTCTTTAGAATCCTCAAATCCTAATATTCCTACCCTATAAGATTTTTCTTTATAAGAATTTGCAAGATCATAAATATAATCTTTTGCTCCTTGGCCTACAAATACTTTCATCTTAGCCTTTGGGGCGTAGTGCTTATATTTTTGTCCTGGAGATTTTGGTCTGACACTTGCATCTACAAGGCTATCATCTAGTCTCACATCAGGGATAATCTCTTTTAGAAACTCAAAGGTATAAAAGCCAGGTCTAAGTATCACTGGCACATCTTCTGATAAGTCAAGAACAGTAGATTCTATACCAATATTAGACTCTCCACCATCTAAGATCATTGGTATGGTACCTTCCATATCAAAAAATACATCAGCTGCATTAGTTGGCGATGGCCTACCTGAAATATTTGCAGATGGGGCTGCTATTGGTGTATTTGCAAAAGCTATAAGCTTATTTGCAATCCTATCTGATGGAAATCTAATAGCTACAGTATCTCCCCCAGCTGTGACTGAATCAGGTATTAGCTTGGATTTCTTAAAAATCAGTGTTAATGGCCCTGGCCAAAGCTTAAATAGGTCCTTATCCATTTCTTTTATATCATCTACTAATTTTTCTAGCATTTCTAGATCTGAAATGTGTAAAATCAAAGGATTGTCGGCCGGCCTATGTTTAGCCTTAAAAATTTTCTGGCAAGCCTTATCATTTAGGCCATCTGCCCCAAGTCCATAGACCGTTTCAGTCGGAAAGGCTACAAGTTCTTCCTCATTTATCAAGCTTGCTGCCTTTTTTATTATTTTTTCATCAATGTTATTTCTATCTAACTCTAAAACTTCTGTTTTCATTTAGCCTTCTTTAATCTAAAATACAATAAGTCGGATCAGCGTGAAGTGTAAGTATCACTCCTGTTTCCTTCCTAATAATTTTTTCGATCCTGTCTATTTCACTATGAAGTTCGCTGACAGTCAAATTTCCTGGAACCTCAACATGGCACGACCCTATTATCTGTCCCCTACCATATTGGTGAATATCCAAATGATGCATGCCCTTTATATATTGGCCAGATAATAATATTTCAGAAATCTTTTCTTCTATATGCTCATCAATTCTTTCACCTAATAAATATTTTACTGTTTCATTAAATAAGTCTATACCAGGCTTTATAACAAAAAACGCTACTACAATACCCATTGCAGCATCTAGGTTAAAACTTACAAATCTTTGCAAAAATACACCTGAAATAATTGCGCTGGTTGAAATCATATCATTTCTAGCATCAAGCATTACACCTAGGTTTAGGTCTGATTCCAAATCCTTATATAATTTTGCATTTAACCTATAGATGTATACTTTTATCAAGATACCGGCAAATAATATTATAAAACTTAGTAAACTAAGACCGTTGGGGTTATTATCATTAAAAGACTTTGCAGAGTTTATAAAAAGCATAAGTCCCACATAGATAATCACTATCGAAACAAGTAAGGATACCACATATTCTATCCTACCATGCCCGAATGGATGGTCCTTATCGGCTGGTTTTTTAGAAAAACTAGAACCAACTAAGGCCATTATTGAGACTACCGAATCAGAAAGGTTGTTAAAGGCATCATTTAAGATAGCTGTAGACTTACTTACAAAACCTAAAATAATCTTACTTATAAAAAGTATGATATTCATTATTATGCCAATAAGAGACGATACACTTATTAAATCTAGCCTTACATCAGGATTATCTGTATTTTTATAATCCTTTACCAATCTTTTAGCAAGGAAATCAAACAATTATTCTTCCTCGCCTATTTTTTCTAACTTTCTAGTTTGATCTTCTGCTATTAGGGAGTTAATCATATCTTCTATATCTCCATTTAGAAAATCATCTAGTTGGTAAACAGTCTTATTGATCCTGTGGTCGGTTATTCTTCCTTGAGGGAAGTTATAGGTTCTTATTCTTTCAGACCTATCACCAGTACCTACCTGGCTTTTTCTGTTATCTGCTATTTCCTTATTTCTTTTTTCTTCTTCTAACTCATAAAGTCTAGCCCTAAGAACTCTCATGGCCTTGTCTTTATTCTTTATCTGACTTTTTTCATCTTGTATGGCTACAACTAGGCCTGTTGGAATATGGGTAAGTCTTACAGCAGAGTCAGTTGTATTTACTGATTGGCCACCATTACCACTTGACCTATAAACATCCACCCTAATATCGTTAGGATCTATGTGAAGCTCTACTTCATCGACTTCTGGAAGAACTGCAACAGTTGCTGTAGATGTATGTATCCTACCACCAGATTCTGTTTCAGGTACTCTTTGAACCCTATGAACTCCTGATTCGTATTTTAATTTAGAATAAGCTCCCTCACCTCTTACAACAAAGGTAGCATCCTTAATTCCACCTACCCCTTGGGTGTTAACCTCAATATCTTCAGTCTTAAAGCCTGCCTTATCAGCATACATGTTATACATTCTGTAAAGGTCTCCAGCAAAAAGTCCTGCCTCATCACCTCCAGCCCCTGGTCTAATTTCAACAATTACGTCTCTTTCATCGTTAGGGTCCTTTGGTATTAGAAGAATTTGCATTTCATCTTTGAAGACTTCAAGGTTTTTCTTGTTTTCATCAATTTCTTCTTTGAGCATAGCAATCATATCTTGATCATCTGTCTCGTTTAGAAGCTCTTGATTTTCTTCTATTGTATCTTCTGCGTTTTTAATTTCTTCGTATTTTTCAACTACTGGTTTTAGTGAATTGTACTCTTTAGAAACTTTTCTAAATTGATCCATATCTGCTAAAACTGCGGGATCTGCAAGTTTTAATTCAAGTTGTTTGTAATTTTCTCTAACATGTTCTAGATTTTCAAACATAATTTATCCTTTCTGTGCAATAATAAATCTATCAAAATCGTTAAAATCTTTTATGTTTTTTATCTTAATAAAATTTTCATTCTTCAATAATTCATTAATCTCATCTTTTTGATCATAACCTATTTCAAAAATTAGGTGTCCTCCATCATTTAGATAGTTTGGTGCATCTTTTACAATTTGCCTATAAAAATCTAAGCCATCTACACCGCCATAAAGGGCTGATTTAGGTTCATAAAAAAGCTCTTTATCGAGATTTTCATAATCTACTTCATTGATATAAGGTGGGTTTGATACTATTAAATCAAATTTGCCTTCAATATTTTCAAATAAGTCAGATTTGATAAAGCCGACATTATTTATATCTAGATACTCTTTATTTTCAATTGCTAAGCTTAGAGCCTTATCTTCTATATCTGATCCAATGACAAGAGAGTCCTTTAGATTATAGGCAAGACTTAGGGCTATAGCACCACTACCTGTTCCTATATCTAGGATTTTTTTCTTATTAAAGTTAGATTTTATAATATAATCAACAATTATCTCTGTTTCAAACCTTGGTATAAGGGCTCTAGAATCAACCTTAAGCCTTAAATTATAAAATTCCCACCAGCCTATGGCGTATTGGAGGGGAATAGATTCTTTCCTCATATTTATTATATCGTTTAATTTTCTAGATTCTTCTTCTTTTAGGTCTAAATTTTGATTTAAGAGTATAAAAGATTTGGGTTTATCTAAAATATAGGAAAGAGCTATGAGTGTTGTGTTGTAATCTTTTTTTAAAAATTCTGATATTTTCATTATTTTACACAAAAATAAGGTAAGTTGCCTTACCTTATATTTCTTTCTATTATTTTCTACCGTATTTCTTGTTAAATCTTTCTACCTTACCACCACGTTCAGCAGTTCTTTGTTTACCAGAGTAGAATGGGTGACAATTGCTGCAAACTTCTACTTTGATTTCTTCTTCTGTTGAACCTACTGTAAACTCGTTGCCACAAGACACACAAGTTACCTTAGCTTGGTGATATTCTGGATGTAATTCTTTTTTCATAATTCACCTCTATCTTCCATTTCAATAAGCAATTAAAATTATACCTGCTTTGTATACTTAAATCAAGTTATTTAAGGGATGAATTTATCAGTTTAACAAAATCTTCGTTAGATTTTGTCCTTTTCATCCAATCGATTAACTCCAGAATAGATTCTGTTGTATTTAGGTCTGAATTTCTTAGCTTATAAATAGCTTCCATTTCTTCTTTTGATAAAAGAAGATCATCACGTCTTGTTGATGATTTTTCGATATTTATAGCTGGGAATATCCTTCTATTTGATAAACGTCTATCTAGGTGGATTTCCATATTGCCAGTTCCCTTAAACTCTTCAAAAATTATATCATCCATCCTAGAACCAGTATCTACTAAGGCTGTGGCTAGTATTGTAAGTGAGCCACCATTTTCAATATTTCTTGCAGCACCAAAAAATTGCTTTGGACCAACAAGGGCTAGTGGATCAAGACCACCTGATAGGGTCCTGCCTGATTGAGGTGTCATGATATTATAGGCCCTTGCAAGCCTTGTGATGGAGTCAAGAAGAATCACTACATCCTTCTTCTCCTCAACAAACCTCTTAGCTCGCTCTAGGACCATTTCTGCTATGTCTATGTGGTTTTGTGGTGGCATGTCAAAGGTCGATGCAGCTACCTCAGTTCTCATCAAGACATTTTCTGGATCCCTATATTCATTTACAAATCTTATGAAATCTGTTACTTCTTCTGGTCTTTCGTCGATTAGGAGGACCAATATTTTAAGGTCATCGTAGTTTTTTTCTAGGGCTCGTTCTATTTCTTTGATTAAGGTTGTCTTACCTGCCTTTGGCTGGGAAACTATAAGACCTCTTTGTCCCCTGCCTATAGGGCTTATTATATCAATTATTCTGCCAGATAAGTGTTTAGATTCTGTCTCCACACTTATTCTCTCATTCGGATAAATTGGTGTTAGGTCTTCAAAAGGTGGCCTATTAAAGGCATCCCCTGGCTTTATCCCATTTACACTTGATACAAATATTAAAGGAGAAAACTTATCCTTGTCGTGTTTTTCTCTAGCTATTCCCTCTATGTAGTCTCCTGTTTTTAGCCTAAACATCTTTATTTGTTTAGGTGGGACATAGATATCATCATCACCTGACTCGTAAAGTTGGGTTCTTAAGAATCCAAATCCATCTGGTAATATTTCAAGTATTCCGTCACAATCAAATTTAGAACCTAGGTCATTTTCTCTTGCTTCTTGACTTTCTTCTTCCTTATTTTTATTTTCTTCTTCAATAAGTTTTATTAGTTCATCTTTTCTATATTTACTAATTGATTCTATGCCTAAGTCTTTTGCTATTTCTCTTAAATCAACTAATTTTTTATCTTTTAAATTATCCATAAGTCTTATAAAAAATCAAGGGGCACAAGGCCCCTATTCTTTTTCTTTTAATATCGCTATTTAGTTTTTGGCACTATTTGTGCTACCGAACATTTCGATTTTTTCTTCTACTAGGGCTTGTACTGCATCTGTACCGTCTTTTAGAAGTTTTCTTGGATCAAAGCCCTTGCCTTGTTGGTCTTTGCCAGCTTCTATATAAGCTCTTGTTGCCTTAGCAAATTCGATTTGGCATTCTGTATTTACGTTGATTTTTGATACTCCAAGGCTGATTGCTTTTTTGATTTGATCGCTTGGAATACCTGTACCACCGTGAAGAACTATTGGCATTTTAACTGCATCAGAAATTTCTTGTAGTCTTTCAAAGTTAAGTCCTTGCCAATTAGCAGGATATACACCGTGGATATTACCGATACCTGCCGCTAGGAAGTCTATACCACATGCTGCAAGATTTTTACATTCTTCAACATCTGCAAGTTCACCAGCTGATGTAACACCATCTTCTTCTCCACCAATGCCACCTACTTCTCCTTCTACTGAGATGCCTTTTTCGTGAGCAAGTTTAACAATTTCTCTTGTTTTTTCAAGGTTTTCATCTATTGGGAAGTGTGAACCATCAAACATTACTGATGTAAAGCCAGCTTCTATACAAGCTTTTGCACCTTCGTATGAACCATGGTCTAGGTGAATTGCTACAGGAACAGTTATATTTAGAGCATCGTGAAGATTTCTAACTAGGTCAGCTACAACTTTGAAGCCTCCCATATATTTTGCAGCACCTTCACTTGATGCTATAATAACTGCAGTCTTCTTTGCTTCTGCAGCAAGTAAGATTGCCTTTGTCCATTCAAGGTTATTTGTATTGAAGTGGCCAATTGCATAACCATTTTCATAAGCTAAGTCTAACATTTCTTTTGCATTTACTAACATTATTTTCTCCTCCGGGCTTATGCCCTAAAATTTATATCCTTTACTACTATGATACCCATTATTGCCTTAGTCTTGCAAATCTTTATGGATATTTTCTATAATTGTCTCTACAGCTTCTTCTTTATTTAGGTTAATATTTTCAAGATCAGATCTTTTTGAATATTCTACTATTCCTTCACTTGCATCCTTACCTACTGTTATCCTATATGGAATTCCTATTAGGTCCCTGTCGTTAAATTTAACACCTGGGCGTTCTTTTCTATCATCAAGAAGAACATCTATCCTAGCATCTTTTAAATTTTTATAAATCTCTTCACCTAGTTCTTTTTGCTCTTCCTTGTTTGGATTTACAATTGTAACTATGGCTTCAAATGGTGCTACAGATGTAGGCCAGATTATTCCCTTATCATCGTGGTTTTGCTCTACAATTGCTGATACAGATCTTGATACACCTATACCGTAAGAGCCCATAACGAATGGTTTTGAAACGCCATTTTGGTCTAGGAAATTTGCCCCAATCGCTTCTGAGTATTTAGTTCCTAATTGGAAGATGTTTCCTACTTCTATACCACGAGCTGATAGATATTTTCCGCTGCCATCATAAGCATCATCGCCTTCTTTGGCTAGGGTTAAATCTTCTGCAATCTCCCCATCAAAATCCCTCTTATAGTTTGCATTTATATAGTGGTAGCCAGCCTTGTTAGCTCCCACTACAAGGTTATTAATTTCTGTAAGTGACTTATCAATTATTACCCTTACATCCTTTAGGCCGATTGGTCCTGTATAGCCAGGTTCAGTATATTTTTCTATACTTTCATCATCTGCCATGAAAATTTCATGCTCTGGAACACCTAGGTAGGCAATAAGTTTAGCCATATTTAAGTCCCTATCACCAGGGATAAAGACAAATACAAGCTCTCCTTCTACCAAAAGGTCTACTGCCTTTGCACATTTGATTTTTTCTTCATTTAAGAATTCGCTTACATCTTCTATGGTTTTCTTGTCAGTAGTTTTTACTAATTCCAATTCTTTTTCTTCTTCTTTTATAACCGGAACTATGCTTCTTGCCTTTTCGTCTGTATAGGCCTTATCAGAATTTTCTGTATATAGGATGACTCCTTCACCACTTTCAGCAAGGGCCATAAATTCGTGACTCTTTCTACCACCCATAGCTCCAGTATCACCTTCAACTATTCTGTAGTCAAGCTTCATTTTGTCAAAGGCATATTCATAAGCCTTCCACATATTGTCATATGCTTTTTCAAGGCCCTCATAGTCTTGGTCAAAGGTGTAGGCGTCTTTCATTAGGAAATCACGTGACCTATTTATACCAAATCTAGGTCTTTTCTCATCCCTAAACTTATCTACTATTTGGTAGATATTAAGTGGAAGTTGCTTATAAGAATTAAGCTCGTCTTTTACTAAATCTACGAAAGATTCTTCGGCTGTTGGACCTAGGGCGTATTCCCTATCGTGTCTGTCTTTAATTTTAAACATCTCAGGACCAAATGTTTCCCATCTGCCTGATGCATCCCAAATTTCTCTAGGTTGTAGGATTGATGTTGATACCTCAATTGCTCCATGGCTATCCATGGCATCTCTTACTATTGCTTCGATTTTATTTATAACCTTTTTACCAAGTGGTAGGAAGGAATAAATTCCTGAAGCTTGACGTCTGATAAAAGCACCTCTAGTTAGAAGCTTATGGCTTGCTGTTTCGGCATCCACAGGATCTTCTCTTAGGGTTGGCATATAATAATTTGATAATCTCATTTAATTAACACTCCTCATTGAAAGACCAATTCTTTCTTTTTTCTTATCTATTTCTATAATTTTTACAGTAACTACCTCAGAGTTTGTCAAAACATCGTGAGGATTTTTTATAAACTTATCGGAAATTTCTGATATATGGACAAGACCATCTGTTCCTACTCCAATATCTACAAAAGCTCCGAAATCAGTTATATTTCTAACTTTCCCTTTAAGTATCATACCCTCTTTTAGGTCATCAAGACTCATAACTTCTTTTTTTGTCAAAACCTCGGGATTATCATCTCTCGGGTCCCTTCCGGGCTTCTTTAGCTCTTTTATGATATCTCTAAGGGTCGGTTCTCCTACCTCTAATTTTTGGGCAGTTTCTTCTATGTTTATCTCATCTAAGTTTAAACCTTCAAGTTTTTTTGCTATCTTGTAGCTTTCAGGGTGGACTCCTGTATTGTCCAAAATCTCGGGTGATGATGGAAATCTCAAAAATCCTGCAGCAAGCTCGTAGGTTTTCTTTCCAAGTCCCTTTACATCTAAAAGGTCCTTCCTATATTTAATCTTTCCATCTTTAAAATCTTCTTCAATTCTTTTTGCAAGATTTTGATTTAGACCTGATACATATGATAAAAGCTTATAGGAAGCATTATTTATACTAACTCCCACTTCATTTACTGCATCTTCAACCACCTTGGCAAGCTCTAAATCTAGCTTTTTACCATCAAGGTCATGTTGGTATTGACCAACTCCTATATGTTTTGGTTCAATTTTTACAAGCTCTGCCATAGGGTCTTGGAGTCTTCTTGCCATGGAGATGGCCCCTCTTATTGTTACATCAAGGTCTGGAAATTCTTCTTCTCCAAGGGCTGAAGCTGAGTAAACACTAGCACCTGCCTCATTTACTATAGCATAGCTTACACCTTCTACTTCCTTAAGGAGTTTATTTACAACTAGCTCAGTTTCCCTAGATGCTGTTGCATTACCAAGAGCTATAAGACTTACCCCGTATTTTTCTATGAGACCTTTAAGAATTGCTATCGCTTCTTTTTCTTTCTTATGGAGTTCTACCGGATAAATTACTGCCTTATCCAAATATTTTCCATTTTTATCTACAACAGCTACCTTACAACCCGTCCTAAAACCTGGGTCAAGGCCTATTACAACCTGACCTTTGATAGGCCTTTGCAATAAATAAGGCTTTAGATTATCTCCAAAGACTCTAATAGACTCATCGCTAGCTTCTTCTGTAAACTTATTTCTAAGTTCAGTTGTAATTGATGGAAGCATCAGTCTCTTGTAAGCATCATCGATTGTAGCTTTTACCAAGCCTTCTTGGTAAGAATTATAGGTCTTATCCTGACTTACTAGTTTATAGATTAAATTTTTGTTGTAGTCATCAGTAAACTCAATCTTTACATTCAATATATCTTCTTTTTCAGCCCTATTTATAGCTAAAATTTGGAAAGATTTCAAATCCTTAAGCTTTTTAGAAAAGTCGTGGTAATTTTCATAAAGATCATCTTCTTCTGCCTTAAGCTTGCTCACTAGACATGCCCTCACAAGGCCATCTCTTCTTATAATATTTCTAGCTTCTATTGAATTCGCAATGTCTTCTGCAAGTATATCTAGAGCTCTTATTATAATTTCCTTTTCATCTTCTAAATTTTCTTGCTTATAATTAATAGCTTCCTTTATGGCTGCTTCTTCATCGCTAATATCTGTAAGAAGCTTATCTAAAAACTTATCAAGTCCAAATTCTCTTGCTATATCAGCCCTGGTCTTTCTTCTGGATTTAAAAGGAGCGTAGATATCTTCAAGGATTGTAAGGGTGTTGGTTGCTAAGATTTTTTCTTTTAATTCATCTGTTAGCTGGCCCTTATTATCAATGGCATTTATTATTTCTTCCTGCCTTTTTTCGATATTTCTTAGCTTGTTGAGATTTTTTTCAATATCTCTTATCTCAACATCTGTAAGGTTACCTGTAACTTCCTTCCTATACCTTGCTATAAAGGCTACTGTTGAGCCTTCATCCAAGAGTTTGATAACATTGTCTATTGAGTCTTCTTTAATATTTAATTCTTTTGATAAAATTTCTGTAATATTCATAAATCCCTTATAATAAAATAATTTTCAATATATATATAATTAATAAA